>JAQXNQ010000190.1 GCA_029098085.1 Oscillospiraceae bacterium | reverse complement strand
GGGCTGGCTGACCAATCACCTGACCCTGGGTCTGTTCCGGCTGGGCCGTCTGCAGTTCCAGCCCTCCCGGCTGGGCTGCGAGGTGACGGTCAACGGCCGTACCCTGCCCGCCGACACCCCCACCTTTGAGGTACACATCGCCGAGGGGGAGCCGCTGCGCCACGACGCGGTGCTCCGCTCCTATGAGCAGGCCAAGGTCTTCTTCAAGGAGCCCCATCCGATTTTCGTCTGCGGCAGCTGGCTGCTGAGCCCCGCTCTGAAGGAGCTGCTGCGGGAGCCCTCCGGCATTCTGGACTTCCAGCGGGATTTCACCCTCTTTGAGGAGTATCCCGAAAGCCGTCAGGCGGAGGAGCGGATTTTCGGCGCGCCCCTGGACAACCCGGCGGACTACCCCGAGAACACCACCCTGCAGCGGAATGCCAAAGCCTGGCTGCTGTCCGGCAAAAAGATTCCCGCCGCCCGCGGCATCATTCTGTGCGAATAAAAGGTGAAGTTAGCCGAATATATCATTCCCGATTCATCAACAAAAGCGCCGGAGAGACCCGTCTGGATCTCTCCGGCATTTCTGTGCACTCGTTTTTGAGCGGCTCTTATTTCTTTGCTTCAGCAGTCTTGACGGTAAAGCGCCAGGAGTCCTCGCACATCTCGTCCAGGCCCATGGTCGCTTCCCAGCCCAGGATTTCCTTGGCCTTGGTGGGATCGGCGTAGCACTCGCCGATGTCGCCGGGGCGGCGGGGAGCGATCTTGTAGGCAACGGGGCGGCCGCTGGCCTTCTCGAAGGCTTTGACCATCTGCAGCACCGAGTAGCCGTTGCCGGTGCCCAGGTTGTAGGCGTCCACGCCGGCGTCCTTGCGGACCTTGGCCAGCGCCTTCAGGTGACCCTTGGCCAGGTCAACCACATGGATGTAATCCCGCACGCCGGTTCCGTCGGGGGTGTCGTAGTCGTTGCCGAAGACGGACAGGCACTCCAGCTGGCCGTTGGCCACTCTGGCGATGTAGGGAACCAGGTTGTTGGGGATGCCGTTGGGATCCTCGCCGATGAGGCCGCTCTTATGGGCGCCCACGGGGTTGAAGTAGCGCAGCAGGGCAATGCTCCAGCTGTTGTCGCTCACATACAGGTCGCGGAGGATGCCCTCGATCATCAGCTTGGTGGCGCCGTAGGGGTTGGTGGTGGACAGGGGGAAGTCCTCACGGATGGGCACGGATTTGGGCGCGCCGTACACGGTGGCGGAGGAGCTGAAGACCAGCTTCTTGACGCCGTATTTCTCCATGGCTCTGCAGAGGATCAGGGTGCCGGTCAGGTTGTTGTGATAGTAGAGCAGGGGCTTCTGCACGCTTTCGCCCACTGCCTTCAGGCCGGCGAAATGGATGACCGCATCGATGTCGTTCTCGGCGAAGACTTTGTCCACGCCCGCTCCGTCCAGCAGATCCACCTCATAGAACTTGAAGTCCTTGCCGGTGATCTCACGGATCCGGTCGAGAGCTTCAGGCTTGGAGTTGACGAAGTTGTCGAGGATGATGATCTCCTCTCCGTCGTTGAGCAGCTCCACGCAGGTGTGGGAGCCAATGTAGCCGGCGCCGCCGGTGACCAGTACTGCCATATCACTCAATCCTTTCCTGGGGGTTGACCCCGTTGATTCTGTCTATAGTATAAATCCTTTTTGTCATTCCGTCAACGGGTGTGCAGGATTTGTCCATATAAAAGCGAAAGAAATGGAAAACGATCCTCAAGTATTCCCAAAGCGGACAGCCGGACCCGGCTGTCCCGGTAAGGAGCCTCTCTTTCCAAACAAAATCATGAACAGCTTTTCAATTTTTCATGATTTCTTCTTATCTTTTGCATCAGAGTGTGCTATAATATGCACAGTGCATGGCCGGCGGGTGCGCCGGCAGTTTCCATGATAGGCATGAAAGGTTGAAATGTATGTCTGAATATTCTTTTTCCCGGGAGGTCATCGGCGAGGGCATCCGGTTCAGCACCATCCCCATGAACCGGTTCAAGTCCGATCTGCTGATGCTGAATCTGGTGCTTCCTCTGACGCGGGAAACCATCACCGGCTGCGCGCTGGTTCCGATGATGCTGGAAAAGAGCACCCGGGATTACCCCACCTACCAGCTTTTCTCCAAAAAGCTGGGGCGGATGTACGGCGCCAGTGCCGGAAGCACGGTGCAGAAGATCGGTGACCATCTGGTGGTGACCCTGAGCGTGTCGGCACTGAACGACCGCTACGCCCTGCAGGGGGAGAAGCTGCTGGAGGAGTCGGCCCGGGTGCTGCTGTCCATGGCTCTGGCTCCGATGATTGAAAACGGCGCCTTTGAGGAAAAGACCTTCCGGCTGCAGGTGCAGGCTCTGCAGGATGCCATCGACGCCGAAATCAACGAGAAGCGCCGCTTCGCCCTCGCGCAGACCCTCCGGCTGCTGTTCGGGGACGAGCCCGCCGGCCTGTCCCGGCTGGGCTACCGGGAGGATCTGGATGCCATGACCCCTGTTCAGGCCGCCGAAAGCTATGCGCGGATGCTGGACGAGAGTACCATTGAGCTGATCCATGTGGGCCCCGGAGATCCCGCTCCCGCCCGGGAGCTGTTTCGGGAGGCCTTCGCCGGAAGGACGCGCCACCCTGCAGCTCTTCCGCCCACCCTGTTCCGGAAGGGGGAGGGGGAGGTCAAGACCGGCTGCAGCCGCTTTGATGTGACCCAGGCCAAGCTCTGTCTCGGCTTCCGCAGCGAGGTGACGCCTCAAAGCCCGCTGCTGAACCCCATGCGGATGATGACTGCCATTCTGGGCGGCACTCCCACCTCCAAGCTCTTCCTCAACGTGCGGGAGAAGCTGAGCCTCTGCTACTACTGCGCCGCCTCCTTCGACCGGACCAAGGGCGTGATGGTGATCGACAGCGGCGTTGAGCCGGAAAAGGTGGAGCAGGCCAAAGCCGCCATTCTGGAGCAGCTGCGCCAGATGCAGCAGGGCGACTTCACCGACACCGATATGGAGTACGCCCGACTGAGCCTGTACAATACCTTCCGTTCCATGAGCGAGTCTCCCTACACCGTGGCCAATTACTGTCTGGGTCAGCTGCTCACCGGCACCGACGGAACCCCCGAGGATCAGTGCGCCCGGATTGCCGCCGTCACCCGGGAGGAGATCATGGAGGCCGCCCGGGCCCTGCGTCTGGACACCGAGTACCTGCTGACCTGCGGAAATTGAGCGCCCTTCCGCTTCTGCATGAACGAATATTTTCCTCTGAAAAAGGATGATCCTATGGAATTTACGATGATGAAAAACAGCCGCCTGGGGGAGCAGTACCTGCGGGCGGAGCACCCCAGCGGACTGAAGATCCTGCTGTATCCGATGCCGGAATTCTCCACCGCCTACGCTCTGTTCGGCACCAATTACGGTTCGGTGGACAACTGCTTCAAAACGGAGCAGGACGGGGATTTCGTCCATGTGCCGGACGGCATAGCCCATTTTCTGGAGCACAAGCTGTTTGAAAGCGAGGACGGCGACGCCTTCACCCTCTTTGCCGAAACCGGCGCCGACGCCAACGCCTACACCTCCTTTGACCGCACCTGCTACCTGTTTTCCTGCACCGACCGGTTCGCCGAGTCGCTGAAGGCACTGCTGACCTTTGTGCAGTCGCCCTATTTCACCCCTCAGACCGTTCAGAAGGAGCAGGGCATCATCGGGCAGGAGATCCGGATGTACGACGATTCTCCCGGCTGGAAGGTGATGTTCGGCCTGCTGGAGTGCCTGTATCAGAATAGCCCGGTGCGGGTGGACATCGCCGGAACCGAGGAGAGCATCGCAAAAATCGATGCCGATCTGCTCTACCGCTGCTACCGCACCTTCTACAGCCTCTCCAATATGGTGCTGGCCATTGCCGGGCGGTTCGATCCGGAGGAGGCCATGGCGGTCATTGAGGCGCAGCTGAAGCCGTCTGCTCCGGTGACCATTGTCCGGGCGCCCTATGACGAGCCGGACGGGGCCTGTATGGCGGAGAAGGAGCACCGGATGGACGTCTCTCTGCCGCTGTTCTACTTCGGCTACAAGCTCCCGCCGGAGGAGGATCCCCGGGCTTTTCTGAAGCAGCAGTACGAGCTGGAGATTCTCCATGACCTGCTGGCAGGCTCCTCCAGCGATTTTTACGAGGAGATGGTGCAGCAGGGGCTCCTAAACAGCGGCTTCGGCTCCGAGGTCTTCAGCGGACGGGGCTTTCTGGTGTCCATGTTCGGCGGAGAATCGAGGGACCCCCGCCGGGTGCGGGACTGCTTCCTCGCGGCGGTGGACAAAGCTGCCCGGGAGGGCTTTCCGGAGGAGGATTTCCTCAGCGCCAAAAACGCCATGTATGGCCGGATGGTCCGGGGACTGAACGATGTGGAAAACGCCGCTACCGCTCTGCTGAACGCTGAAATGTCCGGCACCGGGCTGTTTGAGTCGCTGGAGATTTCCGCAGCCGTGACGCTGGAGGATGTCATGGCCCGCCTTTCCTCCCTTCGGAGAGACCGGATGGCGCTGTCGCTCATTCTGCCGAAGAGCGAAGAACATGAGTGAACCGGCCGCAGCCGTTCACTTTTTACGATACGTTTCCCGTTGGTTCAGGGAGCGCCGCTCCCTTTATCAGATAAATCTATCATAGGTGGTGTACAAAGTGCATACTGTCTGTTTTCCCAAACTGGGACTCGAGTTTCACCTGAATCCGGTGGTCTTCTCCATCGGCGATTTCCAGCTGAACTGGTACGGCGTTCTTATCGGCGTCGGCATTCTGCTGGCCATGTGGATGGGCTTCTCCAACTGCAAGCGG
>JAQXNQ010000189.1 GCA_029098085.1 Oscillospiraceae bacterium | reverse complement strand
AAATCCTCCATGGCGGCGCGGAGGGACGCTTCGCTCTGATCCCGGCAGAGGGAAAAGTCGATGGGACGGCGGCTGATGCTGACCATGGCCGTGACGCCGCAGTCGTAAGCGCCCTCGGCGCCGGGCGCGATGTCCCCCACCACGGCAACCACCGGCACTCCCTGCCGGGCAGCCCGGGAAGCCACGCCGGAGATGACCTTGCCCCGCAGGCTCTGACCGTCGATCCGTCCTTCTCCGGTCAGCACCAGATCGGCCCCCTGCAGCAGCCCATCAAAGCCCACCATCTCCAGCACCGCCTCGATGCCGGGCCGGAGCGCTCCGCCCAGGGCCAACACCCCGGCGCCCATGCCGCCCGCAGCCCCCGAGCCGGGAATCTCCGCCACCGAACGGACGGCTTCCCCGGTATTGCAATCCTCGGTATTGCAGTTGCAATCCTCGGTATTGCAGTTGCAATACCTGTCGATGATCTCCGCCAGATGGGCCAGTCCCGCGTCCAGCTGCCGCACCATGGCGGCGTCGGCGCCCTTCTGGGGCGCGAAGACAAAGGCCGCGCCGCTTTCCCCGCAGAGGGGGTTGTCGATGTCGCACATGGCGGTGAGCTGCACATCTTTGAGAAACGCCCGGGCAGGCGCCGGATCCATCCGGGCGATCCGGCAGAGGGTGCCGCCGGTGGGGACGAAGGCGCGGCCGTCCTCATCATAAAACCGGACGCCCAGAGCTGCCGCCATCCCTGTGCCGCCGTCGTTGGTGCAGCTGCCGCCCAGCCCCAGCAGAATCCGGCTGCAGCCGTCCAGCACCGCCCGCTTCACCGCCTCGCCCACCCCATAGGTGGAGGCGGCGGCGGGGTTCAGCCGTCCCTCCGCCTGGGGCAGACCGGCGAACATGGCCATCTCCAGCACGGCTCTATCTCCGAACCGTCCGTAGTACCCGGTGCAGGGCTCGCCGAAGGGGCCGCTGGCCGTCACCGGCACCCGCTCCCCCGGCAGAGCGGTGAGGAAGCAGTCCACCGTCCCCTCTCCGCCGTCGGCCACCGGGATGGAAATCACCTGACAGTCGGGGAAAAACCGCCGCAGCACCTCCTCCATCCCCCGGCAGACCTGCGCCGAGGAAAGGGTGCCCTTGAAGGAATCCGGAATCACAATGCACTTTTTCATCTGAAGCCTCCCGGCCGAAACGGCCTGTCTGATCTTTTCAGGGCCATTATACCGCGCCGGGGAGGAAATGGCAAGGACTTTTCGCCGCCCAGGCAAACCAAAGGCTCCCCCGCGCTTGCAGGAGAGCCTCTGCGTATCAAACCTGTGTGCATCATCCGCTTTTATGGCGGAATTCATTTACCCCTGCGGACAGATGACGCCGAAGCTGATGCTGGCGTTCTGGTCGCCATCCAGCTGCCAGCGGGCAATCCAGAGCTTGGTCTCCCCGTCCGGGCCGGAAGCGATCCAGTCCTTTTCGTGCCAGTCCAGCGTCTTGCCGTTATCCTGCGGCTTCCGGTCGTCCGTTTGCTCATCGGGACTGCCGTACTGCTTTTCCAGCTCAGCGGCAATTTTGTCATAAAGCTTTTCCGCCTTTTCGGGCGATGTGATCAGCACATAATCCACGTTGAAAAGACGGCCGTCAGAAAACTGATATTCTCCCCGCCATTTCTCCCCTTCAAAGGAAATATCCTCGACGGCGTACAGCTCCTCCGACAGAGTTTCATCGGTTTTGCTGTACAGAATCTGCGGGTTCTCCAGCGTCATGCCCAGCTGCTCCGAAACCTCCTCCGGGGAGCTTCCCCAGGCCAGTCCCGGCCAGGCGTAGCCGCCCTCCCCCTTCAATCCGGAAAGGTCGAGCGCATCGCCGCTTCCGCAGCCCGTCATCAGAAGCAGCGACAGGCAAAGCGGCAGCAAAAGTTTCAGCCATTTTGTCAGACGTTTCTTCATAGAAAAACGCTCCTTTCATGGTTTCGAGTCGAAAAGCGAACAACACAATACCCAGTTGGTAATTATATTATACGATAAAAGTTCATGTATGTCAATATTATCGCTGTAACTTCAGGTGATTTATGTGCGTTTTTGCTTGT
>JAQXNQ010000188.1 GCA_029098085.1 Oscillospiraceae bacterium | reverse complement strand
CTCAACATCATGCTGACCGGAAAGCACCCGTCCCGGGAGCTGGCCTCCGGCCGGATGGGATATATTGTGCAGCGGTGCACCATGGTGCATCCCCGCAAGAGGTATAAAAACGTGCTCCACCTGATGGAAGCACTGTAGGAGAATGATTCATATGAGCAAAACATGTAAAAACTGCGGAGCTGAGCTGCCGGAGGACGCCTCCTTCTGCCCCCACTGTACCGCCGTTCAGGCCGAAAAGCAAACGGTGAAACCGCCCCGCCGGTGGCGGAAAAAGGCGCTGCTGGGGCTCATCGTCCTTGTCCTGCTGGCCGTGGTACTGGCTGTGATTTTTCTCGTTCACCGTCCGCAGACTTATGAGGGCGGCGCCGAAGTGGTCTACTCCGACCGGGAGGGAACCTACCATGTGCTGCTGAGCTTTTCCTCCGGCAGCGGCGTGGTGCGGCAGGCAGAGCCGGAGACTGCTGATATTATGTCGGCCGGCATGGAAAGCGCCCTTCCCTCCCAGCTGTATATCTACCGGGAGGACACTGACGAGCTGGTGTGGGAGGAGTTTATGGAAAAGGTGGACTCCTGTCAGATTGAGGCCATCCCCGCAGAGGGCTCCAGAGCCGTGTCCCCCTCCCGTCCGGTGCATCAGGAAAACTTCCCTTATGCTGCCCTGGCTTCGGATGTCTTTTATACGGCGGAAAGCGGCACCAACGAGCTTCTCTGGACGCTGCAGATGAAAAACGGTGACACCCTTCTGCTCCGGCAAACCATTCGGGTGACGGCGCAGCAGGCGGTCAGCTATTATCCCGAGACAACGCCCATGGACACCTCGGAAGATCTGCAAGCCCTGCTGACCACCATCGAGGCAGAGGTGGACAGAGACGCCCTTGTGTACCTGTACCTGCCGCCGGTCACCTATGAGGGCTCCTTTACGCTGCGAAATCACTCCTTCTCCATCTACGGCGGAAGCGATGGAATCCACCAGACCACCTTCACCGGTACCCTGACCGTTTCGTCCGGAATGTCCGGCATGAGCGAGATCACGAACGTCTGCTTTGAGGGCAGCGGCGGAACCGGCATCAACGCCTATTCCGGCGTGATTCTCTACAGCTGCGGCCTGACCGGCTGGGATATCGGCGCAGCTGCACAGGACGGCGCGTGGGTCGACGCTGCCGGCTGCCGCTTCGAGGACAACGGCGTCGGCCTGCAGTTCAACACCAGCCGCTTCAGCGGAAGCGCGTCCTTCTACGCCGACAACACCTTCGCCCGGAACGAAACCGCCGTTTCCATCCTCAGCCTGCCCGACTTTGAGGTGCTTGATTTCTCCGGCTCGGTCTTTTCGGAAAACGACACCGATCTGAACAACCCCGCTGACCACCCGGTGGATCTGTCCGGCGCTGTGCTGAAATAACCGCCATCCCACAGCCGCAGAGAGGCTTCCTGCTTCTCTGCGGCTTTGTCTGCACCGGGGCGTCTGTGAAAATTTTTCTGCCGGACTATGCAGTCAGTTAATGGCGTTTTCCGGCCGAATCTGTCATACTGAATATAATAATATTCAGGAGGGAAAACCCATGAAGCAATCCTTCAAAAAACGGCTGGGTGCGGCGCTGCTTGCCGTATCCATGCTGTTTATGCTGCTGCCGGGCACCAGCTTTGCAGCGACAACATCCTGTCCAGTGGGACAGCACACGCCGGGCGGCACAAAATACCCGGCGGACTGGAACTACGTTACAGGCGGATATGAGTATGATTATTACGAATGCACCGTTTGCGGTCAATACTGCCATGATAACGGCATGGACGCGCAGCATGTCGGCCCCTGTAATCGTGGGCATCACGCAGACACAAATGTGCTATACCCAGCCGATTACACCACCTGCGGCGGCGGATTCCAAACGAGCTACTATCGGTGCATTGGCTGCGGCACTGCAGTAGACGCCAGCGGAACCGAACTGCAGCCTGCTTCGGGCAGCGGCTCCCATACCCCGGGAGCAGAAGAATTTCCTGCCGATTATTTCCCCTGCACCGGCGGCTTCAAGGTTCCCTGGTACCAGTGCACGGTCTGCGGCCGTCCGGTGGATCAAAACGGAAACGAATCGATATGGGTTGACGCTACAGCCAATCATCAGCCGGACAGCGAGGTGCATCCTGCCGATTATCTCCCCTGCACCGGCGGCTTCAAATCCAGCTTCCATATCTGCACCGTCTGCGGATGGCCGCTGGACAGCAACGGAGAGCCCATGCGGTGGGACGAGCCCACAGCCGGTCATCAGCCGGGCGGCGAAAA
>JAQXNQ010000187.1 GCA_029098085.1 Oscillospiraceae bacterium | reverse complement strand
AACGGTGCCATGGGGCTGCTGCCGCCGAAGACGGCCGTCTATGCCAATCCTTTCCGGGAGTGGATCGGTGCTCAGATTCGCGGCGACTTTTTCGGCTACATCAATCCGGGCGATCCTGCCGCGGCGGCGGAAATGGCTTGGCGGGACGCCTCCATCTCTCATATTAAAAACGGCATTTACGGCGAGATGTTCTGCAGCGCCATGACCGCTGCCGCCGCCGTGACCGACAATATCATGACCATCATCGAAGCGGGGCTGGATGAAATCCCTGAAAACTGCCGCCTCCGCCGGGATGTGGAGCAGGTACTGTCCTGGTATGGCGAAGGTCTGGGCCGGGAAGCCATCATTGAAAAGATTCACAGTGTCTATGATGAAAATTCGGATCACGACTGGTGTCATACCAATTCCAACGCCATGATCGTGGTCATGGCTCTGCTGGTCGGAGAGGGCGACTTCGGAAAATCGGTCTGCGCAGCCGTGCAGGCGGCCTTCGATACCGACTGTAACGGAGCTACTGTGGGCTCCATTCTCGGTATGCGCAGCGGCGGCATCCCCGACGAGTGGATTGAGCCCTTCGGCGGGCGGCTGCAGACCGCCATTCAGGGCTACGGCGAGGTGACGGTGGAGCAGCTGACGGCTCTGACCCTGGAGCAGATGAAGGAGTGACGAGGATGAAACTGGGATTCATTGATTACTATCTGGACGAATGGCACGCCAACAACTACCCTCAGTGGATCCGGGAGGCCTCCGGCGGGGAGCTGGAGGTGGCGTTTGCCTGGGCCAGGACGGACAGTCCCCGGGGCGGCCTGACCACGGCGGAGTGGTGCAGCCAGTACGGCGTGATCCGCTGTGAAACGATGGAGGAACTCATCGAAAAGAGCGACGGACTGATTGTTCTGTCTCCGGACAACTGCGAGCTGCACGAGGAGCTTTGTCAGCTGCCCCTGCGCTCCGGCAAGCCCTGCTATGTGGACAAAACCTTTGCACCGGATAAAGCCTGTGCCGAGCGGATTTTTGCCATTGCCAGTCAGTCGGGCACCCCCTGCTGGTCCACCTCGGCCCTGCGGTTTGCCGACGAGTACCGGGACGCTGGCCGGGAGCTGCTGGCGGCGGCCTTCTGGGGTCCCAATGACTTTGAAACCTATTCCATTCATCAGCTGGAGCCGCTGATGATGCTGATGGGAGCTCCGGCCAGACGGGTGATGGCCATGAAGGCGGAGGGCTGGTACCAGCTTTCGGTGGAGTTTGCCGACGGGCGCTGCGGATCGGTCACCGGCTATAGCCACGGCTCTCCCTTTATGTCCAATCTGCAGTATCGGGAGGAGAGCCGCCTGATTGAGGTAAAGTCGGACTTTTTCCACCGGTTTATTCTGGCTCTGGTGGAATTCTTCCGCACTGGACTACCGCCTGTTTCAGCGGAGGAGACGGTGCGCATCATGGCCGTGCGGGAAGCCGGTCTGAAGGCCCTGGTTCAGCCGGGCAGCTGGGTGGAGGTATAAGGTCGCCCGCTCCGCAGGGTAAAAATATTTTTTCAGAAATGGACGGACGGCTGCAACTTTTCCCCCTTTCGCTGACTATTATAAGTGAAGACCGCCGGAGACGAAACGGCGGAAAACGCGACGAAAGGAATGAATGGCATGAAGAATCATTTCCGGTGCATCCTGCGGCTGCTCTGCGCGTCGGCTGCGGCGGGATTGCTGATGACCGGCTGCGGCGCCTCCTACGACGGGGGATGGGATTCCGCCACCACGGCTGTCTCCAGTTCCGTATCCTACAGCAAATCCGAGAGCTTTGCCATGGAAAATGCGGCGGCGGATATGGATACAGCCGACATGGCGACCGGTATGGCCGCGACCCCGGATGTTTCCCAGCAGAAAATCATCCAGTATCTGGATTATGAGATCGAGACGCTGGATTTCAGTCAGTCGGTCACGGCGCTGGAATCCCTCTGCAGCGAGCTGGGCGGCTACATACAGGATTCCTACCGCAGCGGTGAGCGGATCAACGGCAGCGGCCTGCGGTATGCCAGCTACACCCTGCGGATTCCCGTCGATCAGCTGGAGGCCTTCAAAAAGGGCACCGATCAGATCGGCACGGTGGCCAGCTATTCCACCAGCACCGAAAACGTGACCGAGCAGTATTACGACATCGAAACCCGGCTCAAGAGCCTGCGGACGCAGGAGGAGCGGCTGCTGGAGCTCATGGAGAAGAGCGAGACCCTCACCGATGTGATCGAGCTGGAAAACGCCCTGTCCGAGGTCACCTATGAGATCGAGTCCCTGACCGGCAGTCTGCGCCGGTACGATAGTCTGGTGGAGTACAGCACCGTCAATGTCTCGCTGGACGAGGTCGTCAGATACACCGAGCAGCAGGAGGTTCCCCGCACCCTGTGGGACCGGATCCGGCAGCAGTTTTCTGCGTCCCTCAGCGGCCTTGCGGATTTCGGTCAGGATTTTCTGGTGCTGCTGGTAGGCTGCTCTCCCGTCCTGATTCTGCTGGCCCTGCTGTTCTGCGCCATTTTCTTCCCGGTGCGGCATGTTCTGCGCAAGCATAAAAAAACGGCTCCGCCCGCCGCGCCTGCTGCCCCGGTGAGCAGAACCTGGGCCTACACCGGTTCCCAGACCGAGGAAACGGGCGAAAATCCGCCCGAACCGAAGGAACCGCAGTCTTAATGGCTCCTGAACCGTTTCAAACGGCCAAAACCGCCTGCTTCAGCCTTTTGGGGCTGGGGCGGGCGGTTGACTTTTATAAGGAAAACCGGTATGATAATATGGTATTGGTCTATATTCTGAGAAGCTGCCCCCATGAGGCTGCGGCGGCTTCCGACACAACATGGAGGTTTTTTGCTTTGGAAGACGGGCGAAGTTGGTATTTACCCATTCTGATTCTGCTGGCGGTTATATGTGCGTTTGTGTTTGCAGGCATCTCGGCCATGGTGGGCGTCAATGACATGACCCTGAAGGAGCGGGTGGATCGGGGAGAGCCCCGGGCCCGCCGGCTATACGGTCTGCTGCACAGCTCATCCGGTTTTATTGACAATGCGCGGACCATGGGCTGGCTGCTTGCTGTCAGCGCCGCCGTCGTGGCGGCCATCTGGCAGGCAGAGGTTTACGAGGAGAGGCTGCTCTCCGCCGTGGGTGACCGGTGGGCGGCGGTGCTGGCCTGTCTGCTGACGGTGCTGGCAACGGTGCTGGTGCTGGTGACTTTTGCGGTCAAGGTGCCGCAGCTGCTGGGCAACCGGTTCTGTGAGCGGCTTGGCTACGCAGCGGCGGGGCCCATGCAGGTGCTGTACTGGATTTTCTCTCCCCTTTGTCTGCTGATCCGGGCCGTTGCCCGGCTGGTGGGGCGGCTTTTCGGCGCAGATCCTGTTCAGACCGATGAGTCGGTGACCAAGGAAGAGATCCGGATGCTGGTGGACGCCGGCAACGAGATGGGCTTTATCGAAGAGAGCCAGAAGGAAATGATCAACAACATCTTTGAGTTCGACGACACCACAGCCGGTGAGGTCATGACCCACCGGACCGAGATCGTGGCGGTGGAGAAGGATGCGAAGATCAGCGAAGTGGTGTACCTTGCCATTAACGAGGGCTTTTCCCGTCTCCCGGTCTATGAAAAGGATATGGACAACATCCTGGGGCTGATCTATGTGAAGGATCTGCTCTGTCTGGTGGGCTGCAATTCGTCTGAGGACTTCAAGGTGGCCGATTTTATCCGGCCGGTGATGTATGTGCCCGAGTCGGTCAAGTGCCGCGCCCTGTTTGCCGAGTTCAAGAAGCAGAAGGCCCATATGGCCATTGTGGTGGATGAGTACGGCGGCACCGCCGGACTGGTCAGCATGGAGGATGTGCTGGAGTCCATCGTGGGCGACATCGAGGACGAATACGACAAGCAGGAGGAAGAGGTGCAGCAGATCGCTGAGGATACCTACATTCTGGAGGGCACCATCGACCTGGAGGATGTGGGCAGTCTGACCGGGCTGGATTTTGCCGAGGAAGAGGACGAGGATCTGGATACCCTGGGCGGCTTCCTGATCCATCGGCTGGGACACATTCCGGACAAGGACGAGAATCCCCAGATTGTCCACGGCGGCTGGCGCTTTACGGTGCTGACCATGGATGAGCGCCGGATCGACAAGGTGAAGATGCAGCGGCTCAGCGGGCCTGCCGCAGAGCAGGAGGAAAAGGAATAAAAGCGAGTGCTGAGGTGATCCTGTGAAGATACTGATCATTGACGCCCAGGGGGGCGGACTGGGAAAGCAGGTGGTGACGGCGGTGAAGCAGAGCTTTCCCGAAGCGGAGGTGACCGCCGTGGGAACCAACAGCGCCGCCACGTCCGCCATGCTGAAGGCCGGCGCCGATCATGCCGCTACCGGCGAAAACGCCGTGATTGTAGGCTGCAGACGGGCCGATGTGATTGTGGGTCCCATCGGCATCGTCATCGCCGATTCCATGTGGGGAGAGATTACGCCGGCCATGGCTGCTGCCGTGGGGCAGAGCCGCGCCCGGCGGATTCTGATTCCCATCAATCACTGCGACAACATCATTGTGGGCGTACCGGATCTGTCGGTGGGCAGACTGGTGGCCGGTGTCGTGGAGGAAATCCGGGCGGTCAGGGAGAAATGCTGAAATTTTACTTGACATTTCGCCGGAGTATGGTATACTGATCCTATCAGCAGGAAGCTGAAAACGGACGCAGAAGCGTCTGACGGCAGATCCCCGGCATAGAAAATTACAGGTATACACTGAAGGTATACGGCTTTTCTGAAGAAAGGCGCGTATGCCTTTTTTTGTTTTCTGCCCGGTGGAGTTGCCAATTTTATTTTCAGGAGGAATTTTGTATGGCATGTTTTCTTGTTCCTGTAGCGGAAGCAATCGTGACGACAGCAGCTTCTCATGTTCTCAAAAATAAGGAAGAACAGCAGAAGACTGCGTCCTTGAGCATCCCCTTCTCCAGAAAGCTGAAGTGGCTGTCGAACCTGCTGTGGGGCGGTTCTGCTCTGCTGGCCTTTGAGCATGTCTGGCACGGTGAAGTGACCCCCTGGTTCCCCTTCCTGACGGCTGCCGGCAATCCGGAGGACGCGGCTGTGATGCTGCAGGAGCTGGGGACGGCAGGTGTCGGCATGGCACTTCTGGTGACTGCGGTCTGGCTGGGTATGGTGGCGGTTTCGGCTGCCGCGGAGAAAAAAGCCCTGGCTGCGGCCGAATAAAGGAGGACGGGCGTGACACTGTTGGTAACGGTATTTGCAGCGGTCATCTGCACAGGAATCTGGTACTGTAAAGCGTCTGCCAGGGAGCTGAAAACAGGACTTCTCTGCTGGATGTTTTGGGGCGCCTCCCTGATGTGGCTGGTGGATGCCATCTTTGAGTACGCCGAGCTGGGTGCTGAGTATTTCGCACCGGCGCCGGTTGATATGCTGAATGACCTGTATCTGGGTCTGTCGGTGGTCGCCCTGGGTCTGGTGATCTGGTTGATTGTGCTGCTGATCAAGGATCCGAAGCATACGGTCAGGCATGCGCTTTTCGCAAAAAAAGCGCAGTAGCTGACGGATGAAACGGTTCTGCCGACAGAGCCGTCTGCACTTTCTGTGGCCGAAAGGCTGCAGAAAGTGCTCTCAGCCGGAGCGGCTGGGCTTTTCTGCGCTGCGAAAAGACGTCCTTCCTGTGCTTCGGCGGCGCATTTTCTACGTGGTTTGTGCAGGAAGGAGCCGGGGAAACACATTTGTCTTTTCCCCGGTCTTTTCTTTTTGCCCGGCCTGTGTCTGGCTTTATCTGGGATAAAGTGGAAGGAGAATGAATATGAAAACCCTGTATCTTGACTGCGGGATGGGTGCAGCGGGCGATATGCTGACTGCGGCCCTGCTGGAGCTTTTGCCTGATCCGGCGGCCTTTGTGGAGGAGCTGGACGCTTTGGGTATTCCCGGTGTCCGGTTTGAGGCGCAAAAGTCCGTCAAATGCGGCATCTGCGGCACCCGGGTGGTCGTGATGGTTCATGGGGAGGAGGAAGGGGAGGGTGCCCGTGAACATTCCCACGAACATTCCCACGAGCATTCCCACGAACATTCCCACGAACATTCCCATGAGCACGGCCATGCCCCCCATCATCACAGCAGCCTGCAGGACATTGAGCAGCTGACAGGACAGTTGGCGGTATCGCCGAAGGTGCGGGAGGATATTCTCGCCGTGTACGGGCTGATTGCCGAAGCGGAGAGCAGGGCACACGGCGTTCCGGTATGTGACATCCATTTTCACGAGGTGGGCACCCTGGATGCGGTGGCCGACATCACCGCCGTCTGCATGCTGATGGAACGGCTGGCGCCGGAGCAGGTACTGGTGTCTCCGGTGCATGTGGGCAGTGGGCATGTACAATGCGCCCATGGCATTCTGCCGGTGCCGGCTCCCGCTACGGCCTGGATCCTTCGGGACGTTCCCATATACGGCGGCGGCATCAAAAGCGAGCTCTGTACTCCCACCGGCGCTGCACTGCTGCGGTATTTTGCCGACGGCTTCGGCGGCATGCCCATCCTTCGGGTCAGTGCCATCGGATATGGCATGGGCAAAAAGGACTTTACCGCTGCCAACTGCGTCCGGGCGCTGCTGGGCGATGCGGAGGAAAGCCGGCATGAATGACTGCGCTTCGCTGGAAAGCCAGCTGGGAGCTCTTCCCTGCACCGTTCAGGATACGGAGGAGATGTTCTGGCTGCGGCAGTCGGATGATTATGCCAGCCGGAAAAAGCTGGGAGATCTGCTGGCACGGCAGTATCGTTTTGCCGAGGCCGCAGAGGCTTACAGCGAAGCGGAGCGAATCCGGCCGGATGACGACGCCCTGTATCTCTGCCTGGGCGGAGCGCTGTTGACCCTGGGACGGTTCGGAGAAGCCCGGGACGCCTATGAGCACGCGGCTGCGCTGGGACAGGAGAGCGCGGTGCGGTATCCCATGGGAGTGTGGCATTATCTGCAGGGGGAATATGCTGCGGCTGCCTCCTGCTTTTCCGGCTGCCTTCCCTGCGGGGACGAGCTGGCCATTGCCGTGCTGTACTGGCATGGGCTCAGCTGCCTTCGGGCAGGTGAAACGGATCTGCTGCTTTCCTCCTATGACAGCCGGATGCAGGTGGGTCACCACGGTGCCTATCAGGCGGTGGTGGAGCTGCTCTGTGGTCAAAGGACGCCTGAGATGCTCTGGCAGCAGGCCCGGCAGGGGAGCGCCCTGGATGCGGTGATTTTGCTGTACGGTCTTGCAATCTGGCTGGAGCGGCAGGGCGAGCGCCGGCAGAGCATGGCCTGCCTGGACGAGCTGCTTGAGCAAAGGACGGTATGGCCCTGCATTTCTTACCTGGCAGCGTGGTGGGATCGGAAAGTCCGGATGTTCCCATGCGGAACGGATTGATTCTGAATGAATTTTCCGCCCTTCCCTTTTTCTCCGGTTTGTGCTAGACTTAATCTGGAACAGAGCGGAAGGAGCGATGCGGATGGAAGCGGAGAAAAAACGGGTGCTGGTTCGGAACGTGCCCTTTATCAGTCAGCTGGAGCAGTACCCTACCGGCTGTGAAAGCGTGTCGGCGGTGATGGCGCTGAACCGGGCGGGGATTCCGGTGACGGTGGATGAGTTCATCGACTGCTGCCTGCCCATGGCGGAAGCGCCCCGCCGGGGAGAGGACGGGGTGCTGCACGGCCCCGATCCCGCAGAGGTTTTTCCCGGCGATCCCCGGACCAAAGGAGGCTGGGGGTGCTTTGTGCCGGCGGTGGTGGAAGCAGTCAACCGGCTGAACCGGCCGGAGCTGGAGGTACAGCCTCTGCTGGGAGAAAGTCTGGATGCGCTTTGCCGGTGGCTGGACCGGGACATCCCGCTGCTGCTGTGGGCGACCATTCATATGGCACCGCCCCATGAGTTTGCCCGCTGGACGGCGGAGAATGGCCGGGAGATCGTCTGGATCAGCCCCATGCACTGTCTTGTGCTGGTGGGATACGATGAGGACGGCTTTTATTTCAACGACCCCATCGACGGGGAGGGCGTCTTCTTCCCCCGCCCGCAGGTGGAGACCGCCTATGAGGCCCAGGGCCGTCAGGCGCTGGCCCTGTACCGGAAAGAGGAGTTTTTGCAGTAATCCGGGAACAGTGCAAACAGATGAAGAGCAGCCCCAATTATTGGAGCTGCTCAAACTTCAGAATTATGAGGTGCCGAAATGCTTTGGTGGATTGTTGCGGCAGTATCTGCCTTTTTTGTAAAAGGCCTGTGTGGATTTGCCAATACACTGGTATTTACAACCATATTAAGCTTCGGAAACAGCAATCTGGACATCTCTCCCTGTGAACTCATTTTGGGATATCCAACCAATCTTATTTTAGCCTGGAAAGAAAGAAAATCCATTCGGTGGAGAGTTTGTATACCATTGGCGGTGCTTGTCATTGCAGGAAGCATTCCCGGAGCGTTGTTCCTGAAAAATGCGGATACAAGCGTTATAAAAACCATTTTTGGCGTGGTCATCATTCTGATCGGTTTTGAAATGTTATTAAGAGAGCATCAAACGAAGAAAATGAAGCAATCAAAAATAATGCTGGGTATTATAGGTATTCTTTCCGGATTATTGTGTGGACTATATGGAGTTGGCGCATTGCTGGGCGCTTATGTAAGCAGAGTTACAGATGGCAGCCGTTCTTTCAAAGCCAATATTTGTGTAGTATTTCTTGTTGAAAATACATTTCGTATAATTTTGTATGGGCTGTGGGGGATGATTACACTTGATACTGTAAAGCAGGCAATGGTTCTCGTCCCTCTGATGCTTGCAGGATTAGTTCTCGGTATGCTTAGCGCAAGGTTTTTGAATGAAAAAGCTGTCAAGAAATCAGTCATCATGATGCTGATCCTGTCGGGAACAGCATTAGTGGTAAACAACTTATAAAATTCAAGTTTCGGAAACGCTTTCCTGAAAAGATAGATAGACAAAATATACTTTTTCCATCGTTGTGCAGGTTTTTCTGCAGCCTGAGAGCAGACCTTCGTAAAGCCGGAGGTCTGCTCTTTCTTTCGTTCCATGAAGCGATCAGATTGTTTTTACTGCGACACAGTATACAGCGAGTAGAAATAGCCCTTCTGCTCCATCAGCTCATCGAAGAGGCCCTGCTCCTCAATCCGGCCGTTTTTCAGCGTCAGAATGCAGTCGTACTGCTTCAGCAGAGCGGCGTCTAGGGTGTGGGTGACCACGATGCGGGTCAAGCCGTCCAGGTGCAGAATGGCGTCGGACACCTGGAAGACGGTCTGCGCGTCCAGGGCGGCGGTGGCCTCATCCACCAGCAGCACCTGAGAGCGCCGGAGCAGACTCCGGGCGATGGAGATCCGCTGCTTTTCGCCGCCGGACAGGCCGCTTCCGTTTTCACCGCAGAGATAATCCTCTCTCCGGGCCTCGATCAGCGAGGACAGTCCCGAAAGCCGGATGGCGCGGTTCACCTCTTCCTCGGGGAAGGAGGAAAACATCGTGATGTTGTCCCGGATGGAGGCGTTGAAGATAAAGACATTCTGCTGAATGACCGAGACCATCTCGTAAAGGGCGTCGTCCCGGATGGTCCGCAGCTCGGTATCGTCAAAGCAGATGCTGCCGCTGTAGCCGGGATCGGAGGCCATCAGCAGGTTCAGCAGGGTGGATTTTCCGCTTCCGGAGGCGCCCACAATGGCGTAGCTTTTTCCCGCTTCAAAGGTCACATCCATCTGCCGCAGGATGGGCTTTGAGGGTTCATAGGAGAAGGAGAGCTCCCGGACGGTGATGCCGGTCTCCAGCGTGGCTTTGGCGGCGGTACCCTCCTCCCGGATGTTTTCCGAAAGGGCGTCGGCGGCCTTCTGAATCAGCGCCCGGGCGGATGCGCATTCGGCCAGCGCCCGGGGAATGCTGCTCACCGGCTGAATGACGAAATTCAGCAGCTGGACGAAGACCAGCACGGTGCCCGCCGACAGGGCGGAGCCGCTCAGGACCAGACCGGCGCCGATGAGGAAGACGCCGAACTGGACAATGGAGCCGGACAGGGTCGCCAGCATATTGACCAGAATGCTGATCTTTTTCCGCGCGCACTGGGCAGCAGAGACCTCCCGCACCTTTTGGGCGAAGATCCGGCAGATCTGCGCCTCCGCCCGGAAGGATTTGATCACCGAAAAGCCGGTCAGGCTGTCCTTGAGGGTAGTCGTATAGGACGCGTTCCGGTCGGATACTCTTTTTTCCGCCGAAGCGGCGGCTTCACCGGTGAAAATGGAGGCCAGCAGCGGCAGGACCGACAGGCCGATGGAGATCAGGGTCAGCAGCGGGCTGTAGCAGAACATCAGGCACAGGGCGCCCAGACAGACCATAATGCTGTCGGCGATGACGAAGATGTTGCTCAGATAGTTGGTTTCAATGGAGGCGGCGTCATTGGACATGGCCGAAATGTACAGCGAGCTGTTCTCCCCCGAGAAGGCGGAAATGCCCTTGCGGCACAGCTGGTTGAAGACATACTCCTTGTACTGTCCGATGCCTTTGGCGATAAAGGCGGGCTTGGAAGCCCAGGCAAAGAGGTAGGCAAGCACTTCCAGAATCAGGGCGGCGACCGTCAGCAGCACCAGCTGAACCAGGGTAAAGCCCGTGTTGGCGCCGGTCGTCAGGTCGATGATCTGCTGAATCAGCCAGGAGATCATGAGGTTGGAAGCGGTCAGCAGAACGGTCTGGATCATGGCCAGAGTCAGCAGACTCCAGTTGCCGCGGTAGAACTGCCGTATGTAGGGACGAATGGTTTCATTTCTCATGATGTGGCCTCCAGTCAGCTTGCGGCTTGGATGGGCCGGATTCCGGCCTGTGATGGTATCAGTATACCACAGCGCTCTGCAGAGCACCACTGACCGATTGTACAGAAAGCAGGGTGTTTTTTATACCAACGGTATGGCTTTTCTCTGTCACTGTTCCAGACTGCCGGATGCCGGCGGACAAAGCGTCTGCTTTTCTATAAAACAGACACATTTCAATGAAGAATGCGCCTATCGGAAGCGGGAGAATTCCTGTAAAATAAAGTAAAGAGCATGAACCGCGCCGGAAAAGGGGGCCGCTATGAAATCTGCAGCAATCAGTTGGAACCGGGATGTGTCGGACAGGCTGTGTTATCTGTTTCTGGTCTTTCTGACCGGCTGTCTGGTGGGCTGGATCTATGAAGAGGTGTTTTATTGGCTGGAGGAGGGACTGCTCCGGAACCGGGGTGTCCTGTATGGCCCCTGGCTGCCGATCTACGGCATCGGCGCGTTGGGTATCTATGCATTGAAGCCGCTGAAACGCCGTCCGGTGCTGTTGTTTTTGCTTTGCGTGGCCGTTTCCGGCGTGGTGGAGTACCTGATCGGCTATGCGGGCATCCATTGCTTCGGGCTGAGACTGTGGGACTACAGGGGACTATTTCTGAATCTGGACGGCATCATCTGCTTCCGGAGCGTGGTGAGCTTCGGTGTGATGGGGATGGCGTTTCATTATCTGCTGGAGCCCATGGCGGAAAAGCAGTACCGCCGGACGCCGGAGCCGGTGATCCGGACTGGCTGTCTGTCGCTGGCAGCCCTGTTTTTCATGGACTGCGTCCTGAGCTTTCTGTTCCGGACGCCCATTACATACTGATATCTGAAAGGAAAGAATTTCATGAATGAGTTTATAACGGCGGCTTTGCCCTGGGTTCTGGCCGGTATCGCGGTGGCAGTGCTCTGCGTGGGCATGGAGCGGCAGGAATCCGAGCGGGCGCAGGATGGGCGTATGGCACTGGGGCTGGCGCTGGGCCTTCTGTTGGGGGTTATGCTGAACGGCTGCGGATTGTGGGAGAATCATGCGGTGGGACTGGCACTGGGGCCGCTGTGGGGCATGGCGCTGGCCTCGCTGCACCGGAGCAGGAATTCCTCCGGCAGGGGCGGGGATCAGGATCCCCGGGAAAAGTAAAAGCCCGGTTTTCCCTCTCGGCTCCGCACGGATGACGCTTACCTGCTTCCGGCATAAACATCCGCCCACGGGCTGGCTCAGGAGTCGGGCTGGCTTTGCATGAAAATGAAAATCGGCAGCCTTCTGACGAAGACTGCCGATTTTTGGTGGACCCGAAGAGGATCGAACTCTCGACCTCTGCGATGCGAACGCAGCGCTCTCCCAGCTGAGCTACGGGCCCATTTTTGCTTTCGGTCTGAAAGCAAAATCTATTATAGCACAGTTTGCGGCTTTTGTACAGCCCAA
>JAQXNQ010000186.1 GCA_029098085.1 Oscillospiraceae bacterium | reverse complement strand
ATCGATGAAGGCGTACACCTCGCCGATCCCCTCGTAACAGCCCACCAGCAGGTTGCCCGGGGCCTGATAGGTCCACCCCGTCTCCGGGTCGGTGACCTCCCGTAGCTGGGGTTCCAGGTAGAAGGGTGTAATGGCGGTGTTCATCCCATCGATCATCACCTCTATACTGGGGACCATTTTTCCGTCTCCTGAGATGAACACATTGGCCAGCTCCCGGTCCGGGGCGGTGCAGGTCCATTCCAGGGCCATGGTCCACCAGGAAAAACGGTCGTAGATCTCACCAAGGGCGGCAGTAATCGGGTTGGTCCGGTCGGGACAGAGGTCATAGGGCTCTCTGGGTTCCATGGGCTGCATGGTCACGCTCCCGTAAGGGAACTCCACCCTGGTCTCCGACCTGCCCGGCACCGGCAGAAAAAATTCGACCAGATCCGTCGTCATCACAGTGAGTCCGGCGCCCGAGTCGTACTCCGACAGGGCTTCATAGACGTAGGGAACGGTCAGCGTGTATTCCCCCGGCTCCGCCGGGCCGAAGTTCCAGTCAAAGTAGGCCGCGCTGCTGAACGGGCGCCACCCAATGGGAGAGCCTGTGAGCACCATCCCGTCTCCGGTGGTGACGGTGACCGGAGCCAGCTCCCCACAGAGCTTCGTCAGCCCCGCGTCAATGGTGAAGTCTCCTTCGTTGAGGGGATAGATGGACACGATGAGTTCCCCGTTTTCCAGCCGGGGCAGCGCCAGCAGACCGCCCTGGTCCTCCGTCAGGTCATAGTACCCGGACTGGTTGAAGCTGACCTCCGTCTCTGCCCGGCGGAGGGTCAGCGGGATGGGAGAGATTCCGCCCATTATCTGCAGCTCCAGAGTGTCTCCGGCACCCTCCGGCAGACCGCCCCGGGCATACCATTCGCCCTCCGCGTGCTGTCCGTCCGCAACAGAACGGCTGTCGCCCATGTAGGAGAAGCTGTCCAGCCCCTCCAGGGTGTAATGACGCAGGCCCAGATCATTGAGCAGGTCCCATATACTGCCTGCCGTTTCCCCCGGGGCCTCAACAGCGTACTGCAGGATCAGCAAACCGTCGTTCCACCAACCGTCTGTGATGGTGAGGGTGCAGTCCTCCATCTCCAGCACGGCGGGCTCCTCCAGAATGTAAATACCGGTCTCCGGATCGTTGTTGACGCCATAGCCGGGCACCACGCCGAAATAGCGCAGAACCACATAGGCACAGGCAGCCAGCAGGGCGGCCATCAGAGCCACCACGATACCGATGATCATGGACTTCCTCAGCTTTTTCAGGCTGCGCTGATGCCGCTTTTTTGCCGTTTCGTAGGGGATATCCAGCGAGGCGGCAATTTCTTTGAAGGTCATGCCGCCATAGTATTTCATGCGGATGATCTCCGCGTCCAGAGGCTCCAGTTGCTCCAACGCGGACTCCAGATCCGCCCGGGAGTCCGCACAGTCCATGGAGTCCCGGCAGTCCGGCATCTCCTCAGGGGCCCCCACGGTGCAGCGGGACAGTTCCCAGTACCGCTTCAACGCCAGTCGGTCAGTGATGGCGGACAGGTAGTTCTTTAAGCTGCCCTTGTCCGGGACAAAACGGTCCCGGTGGGCGTAAAACTCCAGGAAGGTCTCGTTGACGCAGTCCTTGATATCCTCCGGCTCACCCAACCGCCGGGCGGCCACCGACCACAGGAGACCATGGTACCGGGTCACCAGTTCTTCCATTCCGGTTTCCGGGTCGCTGTCCAAAAGAGCCAGCAGTGCGGTGTCTGATTCAACGAGATGAGTGCTCCGCATCAGTCATGCTCCCTTCCCCAAACTTCATAACGCTGATTTTACAGGAATATCTTTCCTTTCGTCAAGAAGAGATTGTGTCCGGCAAGCTCTGCTCTATGATTGCGCCGGAAGCCTGTGCTCCCGTTTCACCGACGGTTCCTGCTTTCACGCCTGCGCTTGCGAAGTTCCGGATATTCGTATATAATATATTTTGTTGAATTATATTTTCGCGGAGGTGTCTTACCGCTGGGGCGTGTCGGAGCGGCGTGACAACCAATCCTGTACCGGGGGCGCATTCCCGGCGCTTCCCGCTTCGGGCGCTCCCGGGCGGTCCCGGCGGACGCGAAAAACCCGACAGACCCACGCACGCAAAAACACGAAGGGAGACGGCAGAGATGATCTCAGATGAAACCGCATACCGGCGGTATCTTGACGGAGAGCAAGAGGCCGCCGATCTGCTGGTTGAAAAATACGGCGACCCATTGACGCTGTACATCAATGGCTATCTCAAAGATATGCACGAAGCTGAGGACTTGATGATCGAAGCATTTTCGCAGATTTTTGCGAAGGAGCGTCCGATCACAGGTGCGGGAGCGTTTCAGGCGTATCTGTATAAAACGGCGCGAAATCTCGCCTTGCGCCACAGGAAAAAGCACAGGCTCAGTTTTCTGCGTTTTGAGGAATTGGACTTTGAGCCGCAGAGCGATGTGCCGGCCGACACGGAGCTTTCTCACAGCGAACGCAGCCGCCAGCTCTATGACGCCCTTGAAAAATTGAAGGCGGAATATCGGGAAGCTCTTTATCTGGTCTACTTTGAGGAAATGAGCT
>JAQXNQ010000185.1 GCA_029098085.1 Oscillospiraceae bacterium | reverse complement strand
TCATGTTCCCCTGCGGGGAAAGCGACGCGTGTCGATAAAGTGTGCTGAAAGGGCAGCGCATGACACTCAGAAATTGACAAGTCCAGTAAGAGCGGTCAAACATACCGATGCTGCCAATTTTCAAGGGCGGTACGCCCGATTCACCATAACTATTCACTATTCACCATTCACTATTCACTGCGACTCGCACTCTGTTCATGGAAAAGGAGGTTTCTTTCGAAAAACTCTCCTACAAAAGCCCCAGCCACATCTTGAAGCAGAGAACCCGCTCCACGGCTCTGTCCAGCAGCTCTTCCGTGAGGACGCCGGTCTGCCAGCCCTCCAGCAGGGCGGCATAGGTGGCCTCGAAACGCTGGGTCAGCAGCAGGTCATTCCCGGCCAGAACCGCCTGCACGGCGGGATCGGTGTCTCCGGTGTACAGGCCGATGGCATCCATGCTCAGGTCATCGGTCAGGATCACTCCGTCAAAGCCCAGCTCCTCCCGCAGAACCCGGTGCACCTCCGGCGACAGGGAGGCCGGCAGCTCCGCATCCATGGCCGTTACGATGTTGTGGGAAACCAGCACCGCCGGACAGCCCGCGTCGATCCCCGCCTGAAAGGGCAGAAAATCCGATTCCCGGAAGCTCTCCATCGGACGCGAATCCACCGAGATGCCGGTATGGGTGTTGAGGTTATTGCCATAGCCGGGGAAATGCTTCAGAGCCGTACCCAACCCCGCTTCACCGGCGCTGCGAACCACCGTTTCCACATAAACCGCCGTTTCTTCGGCGGACAGGCCGGTGGTGCGGCGGTGGATATAGTCCCCCTCGTCCAGCGACACATCCGCCACCGGTGCCAGCAGCAGATTGCAGCCCAGGCTCAGCAGCAGCTCCGTCTTTTCGGCGGTATCCGCCTGTACCGCTTCCATGCCCTCTGCGCACAGCGCCGCCGGGGACGGGAAACGTTCCTGCCGCAGCAGCGGATTGCTGCTGATGCGCACCACGTCTCCGCCCTCCTCGTCCACCGCCATCAGCATGGGAATCTCGCTGGCCTGCTGCATGGCCGCCAGCTTGTCCCGCACCTGCTGGGCGGTCAGTCCCTCAAAATCGGGCCGAAAGAGCACATAGCCGCCGGGCTGATCCCGTCCGGCCTGCGCCGCCGGGTCGCCATTTGCAGAAAAGGTCGCCGACATGAGCAGCTGAGCAAGCTTCCGCTCCGGCGTCATGGAAGCCGCCAGCTCCGCCGCCCGGGCCTCATACGCTTCAAAAATCCCCGGCAGGGGCGAAACCGAAATCCGCATGACCTCCGCACCGGAGGTATCCCCGTCTCTTCCCAGAGCGCCGGTATAGACCACCGTCACGGCCGCACCGATGAGGATGCCCTCCGGCGCATCCAGCGGGACGTCCTCCCTGACAAAGGTGTACAGGGCGCCGGAGGCGTTCTCCACCGTGATGGTTCCGGACGTGGCTTCATACACGGTTCCCTCCAGGGTCTTCTCCGTCACCGTCTCCGAAGAGGGAGAAGAAGTCGGCGCTGCGGCAGAGCTCTCCGCAGACGGCGCAGAGGAGGACTCCGCTGCGCTCTCCCTGCTTTGCATTCCCTCTCCGCCGCTGCATCCGCCCAGCGCCCCCAGACAGAGCAGCAGGCTCAGCAGCCGCAGGACAAGCTTTTTCATAGGCTCCTCCAAAAGAAAAAGGGACGGCCCGCAGGCCGCCCCTCAGGCGGGAACTCATCCCTGATCTTCGATATATTTCACGATGTCACCGACGGTCTTGATGTTCTCGACCTGATCGTCGGGGATCTCCACGTCGAACTCTTCCTCCAGGGACATCACCAGATCCACGAGATCCAGGGAGTCGGCACCCAGGTCATCCGTAATGGAAGCGTCCATGGTTACGCTGTCTTCCTCGCAGTCCAGCTGATCGACCAGAATGTCTTTTACCTTGTCAAAAATCATCAGTGATTCCTCCTTGTAAATTCAGGCCCGTACCGGATTCAGTCAGACCCGCTGTGCAAAATCTTCGCGTTCCTCAAACGCTCCGATTTTTCTGAACTTATTATATCGTGCTTCCAATAAATTTGCAACACTTTTTTGTGTTAATTTTTGCAGCGCCATTAAAATATAATCCGCAATGGTTCCGGCCATCACCTCGGGGTTTACATGAGCCCCTCCGGCGGGTTCCGGAATGATGCCGTCGCAGACGCCAAAGCTCACCAGATCCTCTGCCGTCATCCGCATTTTCTCGGCGGCCTCCTTCTCTTTGGAGGCATCCTTCCACAGAATACTGGCGAATCCCCGGGGAGAGATCACGCTGTACACGGCGTTTTCCAGCATGTACAGCTCATCGCAGACGCCCAGCGCCAGCGCGCCGCCGGAGCCGCCCTCACCCAGCACAATGGAGATCACCGGCACCTTCAGCCGGGAAAACTCCAGGAGATTCCGGGCGATGGCCTCGCCCTGGCCCCGCTCCTCCGCCGCCACGCCGCAGAAGGCGCCGGGTGTATCGATGAAGCAGATCACCGGACGGCCGAATTTCTCCGCCTGTTTGGCCAGCCGCAGGGCCTTGCGGTATCCTTCGGGATGAGGGCAGGAAAAGTTGGTCTTTTTGTTTTCCTCCAGATCATGGCCCTTGACCTGTCCCAGCACGGTGACCGAGATGCCGTGTACCCGGGCGATGCCGCCCAGAATGGCCGCATCGTCCCCGAAATACCGGTCGCCGTGCATCTCATAAAACTCGTCAAAGATCATGGGGATATAGTCCCGCACGGTGGGCCGCCCCTTGTGGCGGATGATCTCCATCCGCTCCCAGGCTGTAAGAGAAGACATGGGCAGCAGCTCCTTTCGGTCAGACGTCCAGCTTCTGATCCGGCAGATGGGCCTTCAGAAGCTTGGAAATGGTTTTGCGCATGTTGACTCTGCTGACGATCATGTCCACAAAGCCGTGCTCCAGCAGAAACTCCGCCGACTGGAAATCATCGGGCAGACGCTGGCGGATGGTGCCCTCAATGACCCGCCGGCCGGCAAAGCCGATGAGCACCTTGGGCTCGGCGATGATAATATCCCCCAGAGAGGCAAAGGAAGCGGTCACGCCGCCGGTGGTGGGGTCGGTCAGCACCGTGATGTACAGCAGCCCCGCATCAGAGTGGCGGGCCACGGCGGCAGAGGTTTTGGCCATCTGCATCAGGGAGATGATGCCCTCCTGCATCCGCGCACCGCCGGAGGCGGAAAACAGCACCACCGGAAGCCGCTTCTCGGTGGCCCGCTCAAAGGCCCGGGTGATTTTCTCGCCCACCACAGAGCCCATGGACGCCATCATGAAACGGGAGTCCATCACCGCGATCACGCATCTGCGGGTGCGGATGGTGCACTCCCCGGTGATCACAGCCTCCCGAAGGCCGGTCTTCTGCTGCGCCTCGGCCACCTTTTCCTCATATCCTTCAAACCCCAGAGGGTTCACAGTGGTCAGATCCGCGTCGTACTCCACAAAGCTCCCCTTGTCTACCGTCAGCTCCAGCCTCTCCTGACAGGAGATTCTGGCATGATAGGAGCAGGCGGAGCAAACCTTCAGTCCCGCGTTGAAGTCGTCCATGAACATGACGTTCTGACAGCGGGGGCACTTGAACAAAAGATTCTCCGGGATCTTGGAGCGGGCAGCCGTGGCCTGCCCGTCGTCCGGCCTGGAATCCATGTCCAGCCGGGATTTGACAACTTTGAATAAATCTTCCAGTCCCATTCTCAAAGACCCTGCCTTTCCGGCCGCCGGAGACATCCCCGGAGCCTAGTGCGGCGGCCGCAGCGGCAGCGCGCCGGCGGAAGAACTCAGTCCCTTTCCTTTTTGGGAATCAGGTGACTGTTCCTTCCAAGGAACCCGATATCGTACCTGCCTGCTTCCACATCGGGGTCCCTGATTAAGTTTAACTGAAAGTCGATATTGGTGTCAACACCTGCCACCAGAAATTCCGCCAACGCCCACTTCATTTTCATGAAAGCTTCCTCCCGGGTGGGAGCGTAAGCGATGAGCTTGGCGATCATCGAATCATAGTATGGGGAGATCTCATACCCCTGATAGACGGCGGAATCGATGCGGATCCCCGGCCCGCCGGGCATGTGCAGCGCCTGAATCTCGCCGGGAGAGGGCCGGAAGCCCTCCGAGGGGTTCTCCGCGTTGATCCGGCATTCAATAGCGTGACCGGTGAGCATTACGTCCTCCTGCCGGAGCTCCAGCGGCAGACCGGCGGCGATCCGCAGCTGACTCTTGACCAGATCCACGCCGGTGACCATTTCGGTGATCGGATGCTCCACCTGAATCCGGGTGTTCATCTCCATGAAGTAGAAGTCCTTGCCGGACAGCAGGAATTCCACCGTACCGGCGTTGCGGTAGCCGCAGGCTCTGGCCGCCCGAACCGCCGCCTCCTCCATGGCTTTCCGCAGTGAGGGGGTCATGACCGGGCAGGGGCTTTCCTCCAGCACCTTCTGGTTGCGCCGCTGCAGCGAGCAGTCCCGCTCTCCCAGCGCCACCACATGGCCGTAGTTGTCCGCCAGCAGCTGAATCTCCACATGGCGGGGATTGACGATGAACTTCTCCAGATAGACGCCGTCATCTCCGAAAAAGCTGCTGGCCTCCTGACGGGCGGCGGTGATGGCGGCTTCCAGATCCTCGGGGCGATCCACCTTGCGGATACCCCGTCCGCCGCCGCCGGCACTGGCCTTGACCATGACGGGATAGCCCACCTCTTCGGCGATGATCTTGGCCTGGGCCAGGGTTTTGATCAGTCCGTCCGAGCCGGGCACCACCGGCACCCCGGCATTTTTCATGGTCATCTTGGCGGTGGCCTTGTCCCCCATCATCTCCATGGCCTCCGGCGTGGGGCCGATAAAGGTAACGCCACATTTCTGACAGGTGCGGGCAAAGGACGCGTTCTCGGACAGGAAGCCGAAGCCGGGATGGATGGCCTCCGCCCCGGTCAGCTCACAGGCCGCCAGAATGGCCTTGATGTTCAGATAGCTGTCTGCCGTGCGGGCAGGGCCGATGCAGATGGCCTCGTCGGCGATCTGGGCGTGCAGAGCCGAACGGTCCGCCTCGGAAAAGACGGCCACCGTGCGGATGCCCAGCTCCCGGCAGGCCCGGATGATCCGGACGGCGATCTCGCCCCGGTTGGCAATGAGTACCTTCTGAAACATGGATCAGCCTCCCAGCGAGCAGGAGAACTCCGCCGTGACGACTTTTTTGCCGTTCACCGAAGCGGTTCCCTTGCAGAAGCTGATGCCATGCACCGTTTTGGTGACCTCCACCTCCAGGATCAGGGTGTCGCCGGGCCGGGCGATGCCCCGGAAACGGGCCTTGTCAATGCCGGCGAAGAAAGCGATTTTGCCCTTGTTTTCCGGCACGGAAAGGGCACAGACAGCGCCGGTCTGGGCCAGCATCTCGATGGTCAGCACGCCGGGCTGCACCGGCTGGCCGGGGAAATGCCCGGCAAACCAGCTCTCCTCCGGACGCAGGTATTTTTTGCCCACCGCCCGGACACCGGGCTCCAGCTCTTCAATTTCGTCGATCAGCAGAAAGGGATCCCGGTGGGGGATGATCTCCTTGATCTGCTCCTGGTTCAATAAAGCCATGCAATGGCCTCCTTCGCTGCTTATTCGATCACCATGATGGGCTGACCGTACTCCACGCCCTGGCCGTTTTCCACCAGGACCTTCTTTACTACGCCGTCAAAATCGCTCTGCACCTCGTTCATCAGCTTCATGGACTCGATGATGAACAGCACATCGCCCTTTGCCACCGCTTTGCCCACAGGGGCGAAGGGGGGCTTATCCGGCGAGGCGGCGGCATAGAAGGTGC
>JAQXNQ010000184.1 GCA_029098085.1 Oscillospiraceae bacterium | reverse complement strand
GGCGCGGACAATCAAGACAAAAAAGCGCGGCCCGCAGGCCGCAAGACTCCCTTTAGAGACCCCATGCCCGCTTCCAGCGGGCATATGCATTTCTTCCGTTTTGTGCAACTTTTTCCTGTAAGTCTCTTTTTCGACAGACTGGATCCGGGGCGTATCTTGCGCCCCGGATTTTCCTTTGCTGTCCCCTTCAAAGGAAAGTCGAAAAAAGTGACAACGTAAAAATGGCACACTCACGCGCAAGAAACCGACGTCCAGCCCCGCAGGGGCTACGGCGCGGTCCCGAAGACCGCGAGGCTTCTTGCGGCTTTCCCGCGGGGAAAGCGAAGACTCACTCACGCGCAAGAAACCGACGTCCAGCCCCGCAGGGGCTACGGCGCGGTCCTGAAGACCGCGAGGCTTCTTGCTGCTTTCCCGCAGGGAAAGCGAAGGCCCGCCGGAGTTCCGACGGGCCTTCGCCTCTTGGGGAGAAATGATGAAAAAGAAGTCTGTCAGAATGAAGAAGGTGGTTTGCGGCGATGCAGCAGAGGAATGGCCAGAATAACCGCCGCCAGCAGCAGACAGACCGTCGCTGCGACGGGCCATCCGGACCGTTTGGGCACGGAGGCCTGCTCCGCTTCGATCAGGTTCTGCAGGAGCGCGCTGTTTTCCTCCAGCGTCTGCCGGTCAATGCCCAGCTGCGCCAGACTGTCCAGCTGCTCCTCCGAGAGCCGGTCGGGGTCGCTGCCGCCGATGATCTCCAGCGCCTGCCGCATGACCCGCATGTCCGCCATCTGACCGAAGGGCTCGTTGCCCTTGCTTTCTCCGGAGCCCTCCGGAAGCAGTCCGAAGGGGTCAAACACGCCGGAGCCTTCGTCCGTCAGGGGATGAAAGGCCAGAACGATTTCGTCTCCGCTGTCCTCCCACAGGGGCGGGCTGAGCAGCAGGAGTGCGCCCACAAGCAGAAGAAGCACCGCGATCCAGCGCCGCCGCATGACAAGATCCTTTGCCGCTTTGCCTGTCATGTCGCTGTCATCCTTTCGCCGCTGCGGCGGATACGGCAGTCCTTGAAGCAGGACGCGCCGCAGCTCAAGCCGGCCGTCGGGGGGGAGAGGTGTTTTCCCGTCCCTCAGGCTGCTTTCAGTATACCGGGCGAAAGTGACTGTTTTTTGAAGAAAAGCTGAAAGTTACGGGGCATCCGGCAGATCGGCGTCCTCCGCGGGCGGCGGCAGCTGCGGCAGGGAGAACCAGAAGTCGCTCCCCTCTCCTACCTTGCTGGTGACGCCGTACTGAGCGTGGTGCAGCTCCAGCACGCTGCGGACGATGGACAGGCCCAGACCGGTGCCCACCGCCGACCGGCGGTGCACCTTGTCCAGCTTGTAGTACCGATCCCAGACCAGGGGCAGCTGATCCTCGGGAATACCCTCGCCGTTGTCAATGACCTCCAGCTTCACCTGACCGTCCGCGCAGATTTGCCGCAGGCGGATGACCTTGCTCTGGCCGGTGTAGTGGAGGGCGTTGTTGATCAGATTGTAGATGACCTGGGAGATCCGGGTCCGGTCGGCCTCCACCCAGGCCTCCTCCTCCGCCTGGAAGGACAGGTCGTAGCCGTTTTTCCCGGTGAGCTTCTGGTAGCGGATCAGGGTGGAGCGAACCAGCTCGGTCAGGTTCAGCCGGGTCAGGGACAGGGACACCACCCCGGTCTGCAGCTTGGACAGATCCAGCAGATCGTTGACCAGCTCGGTCAGGTGGTTGGCCTCGTCGATGATGATCTGCACATTTTCCGGCGTGTTCTCCCCCGGCAGATCCCGCATGACCTCGGCGTAGCCGGTGATCATGGTCAGCGGGGTGCGCAGGTCGTGGGAGATATTGGCCAGCAGCTCCCGCCGCAGCTGCTCCACCCGGGCCAGATCCTCCGCCGCCCGGGACAGGGTCTCATCCAGCTCCATGACCTCCCGGTAGCCGCTGCCGGTGTAGGGGGTGTACTCCCCTCTGGACAGGGAGCGGGCCGACCGGCTGATGTCGATGACCGGCTTGGCCACCTTACGGGACAGCCACCAGGCCAGCAGCAGCGCCACCACCAGCATGACGGCGGTGACCAGCATCAGCTGAATCCGCAGGGTGCGCACCGTGGCGCTCACCGGCGAAACCGACGAGTTCAGCAGCAGCACCCGCTGGCTGCCGTCGGAGCCCTCCACCAACCGCACCGAAACTATGCTCTCCCGCTTTTCAATGTACTGCAGCTTGCCGTCCAGCGTAAAGGCCGGCTCCCGCCGGTCTCCGCCGAACCGGGCCAGAAAGCTGCCGCCGTTTTCAGCGGCCAGATTGTACAGCAGAAACAGATCCCGGCTGGTCATTCGGTGGATCAGGCAGTCGGGCAGGGTGTCCGCCGAGGCGATGACCAGACCGTTGCTGGACAGCACCATGGCGCAGATCTGATTGTCCGCCACCAGATCCTGCAGCACGGTGCCGATGTCATCCGAAAAGGCCTGACGGGCCACGGTTTCTGAAGCGGAGCGGATCTCGGCGGTCTTGATACCCTTGTAAAACTGATCCAGAAACACCACCTGCAGCAGCCACAGGATGCCCAGCATGACTGCCGCAAAGCCCGCGAAGGCCAGCAGCAGCCGCCATTTG
>JAQXNQ010000183.1 GCA_029098085.1 Oscillospiraceae bacterium | reverse complement strand
TGTTCTCCCGGTTGATACCGCCGATGGCGCAGACCGGAATGGACACCGCCCGGCAGATGGCCTGCAGCGTTTCATAGGGAAGAAACCGGGCATCCTGCTTGGTGGAGGTGCCAAAAACGGCTCCGGCACCCAGATAATCGGCGCCGCCCCGCTCCGCCTCCAAGGCCTGCTCCACCGTCCGGGCGGAAACGCCGACCATGAGCCGGTCTCCCGCCAGCTCCCGCACCCGGGAAACCGGCATATCCTGCTGGCCCACATGGACGCCGTCCGCACCGGCGTGAAGCGCCACCTCCACATGATCGTTGATGATCAGCGGCACGCCGTATCGGCGGCAGATTTCCTTCATCCGAAGAGCCTCCTGCAGCAGCTCTTCTTCGTGCATGCCCTTTTCCCGCAGCTGCACACAGGTAGCGCCGCCCTTCAGCGCCGCCTCCACCTGCTGCTCCAGCGTTCCGCCGCCCACCCAGGCGCGGTCGGTGACCGCATACAGCCGCAGGATTTTTCTATCGCATTTCATATCTGGCACTCCTTTCCAAATCTTCGCCAGTAAGATTGTACAGAGCATCGATCAGCCGGACACGGAAAAAGCCGCTCCCCTCTCCCGGCAGGAGAGCCGCAGCAGCCCGCTCTCCACAGAGCTTCATGGAAGCCGCTGCCGCAGCCGCCGCCTCCAGCGGATGATCCGGCCGCGCAGCCAGAAAGGCCCCGGTCAGAGCGCTGAGCATGCAGCCGCTGCCGGTGATGCGGCTCAGGATGGGGTGTCCGCCCCGCAGCACAAAAACGCGCTCCCCGCTGCAAACCAGATCCATTTCTCCGGTGACCATGGCGACTGCCCCGGTTTTGCGGGAAAACGCCTGCAAAAAAGACAGGACATCCGGCAGTGTCTGTTCTGTCACATTGTCGGGCTGTCCGGCGTCCACGCCGCTGCCGTGAGACTGCAGCCCCATCAGAGTCCGCAGCTCGGACATATTGCCCCGCACTGCCGTCAGTGGAAAGGATGCAAGTATCCGGGCAGCCGCTTCCCGCCGGAAGGCTGAAGCGCCCACCCCCACCGGATCCAGCAAGACGGGAAGCTGCCGCCGGGCAGCCTCCTGCCCGGAAAGAACCATCGCCTCCAGCCTGCGGCTGTCCGGCGTGCCCAGATTCAGCACCAGTCCCCGGCAGCGGGCGGTGATTTCCGCCGACTCAGCCGGGTCGTCCGCCATAATGGGCGACGCACCCGCCGCCAGCAGCAGATTGGCGCAGTCGTTGGCGGTGACATAATTGTTGATGCAGTGCACCAGCGGAGATTCCCGCCGCACCGCGTCCAGTATCTCTCCCAGCATGGCTTACTCATCGAAGATGGAGACAATCTCGCCGTCCAGGATCCGGTTCATGTTGCGGACTGCGCAGAAATTGCCGCACATGCTGCAGGTGTCTTCCTTCTCGGGACGGGAAGAGGCACGGTACCGTCTGGCCTTTTCGGGATCCATGGCCAGGGTGAACATCTGCTCCCAGTCCAGCTTTTTGCGGGCGGTGCTCATCTCCCGGTCCCAGCTGTCGGCGCCGGGCAGGCCCTTGGCGATGTCCGCTGCATGAGCCGCGATCTTGGAAGCAATGATGCCTTCCTTCACGTCCTCCAGATCGGGCAGCCGCAGATGCTCCGCCGGGGTCACATAGCAGAGGAAGGAAGCGCCGTTCATAGCCGCCACCGCGCCGCCGATGGCGGCCGTGATGTGGTCGTAGCCGGGCGCCACATCGGTGACGATCGGGCCCAGCACATAGAAGGGAGCGCCGTGGCAGAGGGTCTTCTGGATCTCCATGTTGGCGGCGATCTGGTTCAGAGGCATGTGACCGGGGCCTTCGATCATAACCTGCACGTCCTTTTCCCAAGCCCGTTTGGTCAGCTCGCCCAGGGTGATCAGCTCCTCGATCTGTGAGGCATCGCTGGCATCAGCGATGCAGCCGGGTCGGCAGGCGTCGCCCAGGCTCAGCGTTACATCGTACTTCCGGCAGATGTCCAGAATCTCATCGAAATGCTCATAGAAGGGGTTTTCCTTGCCGGTCATCTCCATCCAGGCGAAGATGATGGAGCCACCCCGGGAAACGATGTTGGTCAGACGGCGGTTGCGCTTGAATTTTCCGGCGGTCTCCTTATTGATGCCGCAGTGAATGGTCATGAAGTCCACGCCGTCCTCCGCATGCATCCGCACGATGTCCAGCCACTCCTCGGTGGTGATCTGGACCAAAGGCTTGTGGTAATAAACCACCGCGTCATAAATGGGCACGGTGCCAATCATGGCGGGGCACTTTTCGGTGAGCATCCGCCGGAATTTCCGGGTGTCGCCGTAGGAGCTCAGATCCATGATGGCCTCAGCGCCCATCTCCACGGCGCTGTGCACCTTCTGATACTCCATGTCCAGATCGGTCAGATCCCGGGAGGTGCCCAGGTTTACGTTGATCTTGGTGGTCAGGGCGGCACCGATGCCGCTGGGGGAGATGCTGCGGTGGTTTTTGTTGCAGGGGATGATGACCTTGCCCTCTGCCATCAGCTGCATCAGACGATCGGTGGAGATGCCTTCCTTTTTCGCGACGACCTCCATCTCGGGGGTCAGGATCCCCTGCCGGGCGGCGTCCATCTGAGTTGTGTATGCCATGCTGTTATCCTCCTTAAAGCTGAAAAAGCGGAGAGTACCCAATACAGGCACACTCCGCTTTTTGGCGATGCATCATCACTTCCTACGGTGGCATTACCCACATCAGGTCATAAGGGTCGAAGCTGACACTTCCTCTCAGCCCGTACACGAGCTCCCCCGCTGTCTGTTTTTCTTCAGTATACTACCGAAAACCCGCTCCTGTCAAGAGTAGCCTTTTCACCCGGTCGCTCAGTCCCGCCAGGCCAGCTCCTCAAAACACTGATTATAATACAGTGCGTTCTCCACCGGCACGCTGGCGGGAATGTGGTTGCCCACCGCCATGAAGAAGCCGGGGCATTCCTTTCCGATGCGGATGCACCGCTCCACCTCCCGGCGAATCTCCTCTTTGGTGCCGAAGGTGAGGACGCGGCAGTCGGCGTTGCCCACAAAGCTGTGGGTTTGACCATACTTCCGGGCGATGGCCTCCATATCGGTGGTGGGCTCCATCACAAAACCATTCACTCCGCAGGCGGCAATGTCATCCACAAAGGCATCATAGGTGCCGTCTGAGGTATAGAGGATCTTCTTTCCGGCCTTATGCAGCGGATCAAAGAGCTTTTCGTAATTGGGAAAAACGTACTTCCGGTACCAGCGGGGATTGACAAAGGGGCCGGAAGTCCAGACGATGTCATCGTGGATCATGACTACCGGGGATTTACTCTCGGCCAGCGCGTCAAAATACTGCTGAATCCAGCTGGCGTAGCGGTCGGCCACCTGTCCGAACCGGTCGGGATCCTCCCCCAGGGCCTCCAGCAGCATTTCCCAGCCAAAGATTTCCAGAAGGCCGGAGATCATCGTGATATAGATGCCGGTCATGTTGACCTGATCCGGATGAGCGGCGCAGTTCTGCTCATAGTGTCGGTCAAACTGCCGAACCAGCTCCGCCTTATCCCATTCACCGTATACCGCCCAGGGATCAAAGGAGAGCACCTGCTCCACATCGGTGAAGGGACAGGAAATACCGGTATCGTAGTCCGTGCCGCCCTCGGCATAGACCGCATGCCCCATCCGGGTGCGGCATTCCTCCAGAGCCTGACCACTGATCAGCGTAGACCAGGTAAAGCCGAAATCCCAGGCTTTTTCAAAAGCCCTGACCGCCTGTCCCTTCATCGCATCGTCGCTGGTATTCTCCACCGGAATT
>JAQXNQ010000182.1 GCA_029098085.1 Oscillospiraceae bacterium | reverse complement strand
CCCGACACCCAGTACGACATCAAATTCGTCTGCCTGTCCCACAACACCCTTCGGGGCGCTGCGGGCGGCGCCGTGCTGCTGGCTGAGCTGCTGGCCGCAAAGGGCTACCTCGACTGACTGCGCTGAGGGCGGACGCTCCCGGAAGGGCGCGCCGGATTCCGCCTTCGTTCCGCATCTTTGATCTCGCCACAGGGAAAGGTTTGGTTTTATATGAAAAAGAGAATTTTCACCGGCGCCGGCGTGGCTAGTGCCACTCCCATGTACGTGGACGGCACCGTCAACTGGCAGGAATACGGCCGGTTCATCGACTGGCAGATTGAAAACGGCACCGACGCCATCGTGGTCTGCGGCACCACCGGCGAATCCGCCACCCTCACCGATGAGGAGCATGTGGCCAGCATCCGCTTTGTCAGGGATCGGGTGGCCGGACGGGTTCCGGTCATTGCCGGCACCGGCAGCAACGACACCTCCTACGCCGTCAAGCTGGCCAAAGACGCCGCCGACATCGGCGTGGACGGTCTGTTGGTGGTGACTCCGTACTACAACAAGACCTCCCAGCGGGGACTGGTGGCCCATTACAACGCCATCGCCGACGCCACCGACCTGCCGATGATTCTTTACAGCGTCCAGAGCCGCACCGGCTGCAACATCCTGCCCGCCACCTGCAAGGAACTCTCCAAGCACCCCAACATCGTGGCCATCAAGGAAGCCAGCGGCAATATCGAGCAGGTGGCCAAAATCAGAGCCCTCTGCGGCGATGACCTGGACGTTTATTCCGGCGAGGACAGCCTCATTGTCCCCATGCTGTCCCTGGGCGGACTGGGCGTCATTTCGGTGCTGTCCAATGTGGCACCCCGTCAGACCCACGACATCTGCCAGCTGTTCTTTGACGGGAAGGTGAAGGAAAGCGCCGCCCTGCAGCTGGAGTATCTGGATCTGGTCAGCGCGCTGTTCTCGGATGTAAACCCCATTCCGGTCAAGGAAGCCCTGAATATGATGGGCTTTGCCGCCGGCCCCTGCCGCCTGCCGCTGATCGGCATGACAAGCGAGGGCAGGGAAGCCCTCCAGGCCGTTATGGAGAAGCACGGGTTAATCTAAGCCCGCTGGCCTGAAAAAGTCCGGACGTGAAAAAGGAGTCGTATACCAAGATGAAAGACATCATTCTCAGCGGCTGCCAGGGCAAGATGGGCCATGTGCTGGAGCGCTGCATCGCCGAGCGGCAGGACTGCCGGGTGGCTGCGGGCTTTGACCTGAAGCCGGGGGAGCGGGCGTTCCCCGTTTTCACCGACCCCGCCGCCTGCACCGTGCATGCCGACGCCGTCATTGATTTTTCCAATCCTGCGGCCCTGGATGGGCTGCTGAGCTGGGCGGTTTCCACCAAAACCCCCATTGTCATCGCCACCACCGGCTACAGCGAGGAGCAGACCGCCCGGATCCGCGCCGCCGCTGAGCAGATCCCGGTCTTTTTCTCCTTCAATATGTCCATGGGCGTCAATCTGCTGGCCGAGCTGGCCAGAAAGGCCGCCGCCTTCCTGGGGGATCAGTTCGACATCGAGATTGTGGAGAAGCACCACAACCGCAAGGTGGACGCTCCCAGCGGCACTGCCCTGATGCTGGCCGACGCCATCAACGAGACGCTGGACAACCGGGATCATTATGTTTACGACCGCCATTCGGTCCGCCGTCCCCGGGAGAAGAGCGAGATCGGCATCCATTCGGTGCGGGGCGGCACCATCGTCGGCGAGCATGAAATCATCTTCGCCGGTCACGACGAGGTCATCACCCTGTCCCATTCGGCCCAGTCCCGGGAGATTTTCGCCGTCGGCGCCGTCAACGCCGCCGTTTTCCTCAGCGAGGCCACCCGGCCCGGCCTGTACACCATGTCTGATCTGCTGAAGTAAGGAGGAGAAGATGGGCGTCATTACCAAACTCACCGTCATGCGGGATGTGGCACTGGTCACCCTGAACAAGGTTCCCGCCAATGTGGAATCCGTCTGCCGGATTTTCGACCTGCTGGACGAGGCGGGCATCAATGTGGATATGATTTCCCAGTCCCCGCTGACCGGGGCCTATGTGGCGGTGTCCTTCACCGCCAGCAGCGACGAGATGGTCAAGATCGCAGGCCTTGCCAACAGCATCGGCCGGGATTTGCCGTCGGTTCGTCCGCTGATCAGCCACAACAACGTAAAGATCTCCCTGTTCGGGGAGAAGATGCCGGAATATCACGGCGTGGCCGCCTCGGTGTTCCGGGTGCTGCGGGACTGCGGCACCGATGTGCTGCTGATCACCACCTCCTCGGTGGATATTTCGGTGCTGGTAAACGGCGCCTCCGCCGAGCAGTGCATCGAAGCGCTGAAGAAGGCCTACGGCTTAAGTGAAGAGTGAAGTAAGCACTTGCTTTCAATTGATTGCCAAAACAATAAAAGTTTTACTCGAGTTTCCTTCGCTTTCCCCTGCGGGGAAAGCCAAAAAATCGCGGGTCCTCGACACGGCCTTCGGCCTTAGTCTGGCAGAGCCCGGTCGCGGCCCGCAGGCCGCGAAATCCTGCTCCTCCGCGCCTCATCGTATACCAACAACTCCAAAAGGGAGCACTCACGTGCAAGAACGCTTGCGTTCTTGCAGCTTTCCGCTTGCGGAAAGCGACGTAGAGCCGCAAGATTCCCTTCAGAGACCCCATGCCCGCTTCCAGCGGGCATACGCATTGACTTTCTGTCCCCTCAAATTGTAAACAAACCGTTAAATTTAAAAAAACTTCCTTGCACGGCTTGCTTTTCGGAGCGGGCCGTGCTATAATATATCCCGCATTACGCACGTGACCCATGTTGCCTGCGCAGGGTGCCAAACCGTGTTGGTGGCGCAGCAGCGGTCGCGGTGGAGCCGGCCTGTCCGGCCAAAACCAAATTCTTTTTTCAGGAGGAGCTACCATGGCAGTAGTATCTATGAAGCAGCTTCTGGAAGCCGGTGTGCACTTCGGCCACCAGACCAGAAGATGGAACCCCAAAATGGCGCAGTACATTTTCACCGAGAGAAACGGCATCTACATCATCGACCTGCAGAAGACCGTCAAGAAGCTGGACGAGGCTTATATGTTCGTCCGCGAGGTCGCTGCCAATGGCGGCGAGGTGCTGTTTGTCGGCACCAAGAAGCAGGCCGGCGATTCCATCCGTGAAGAGGCCGAGCGCTGCGGCATGCACTATGTCAATGCCCGCTGGCTGGGCGGCATGCTGACCAACTTCAAGACCATCACCCGCAGAATCGACCGTCTGGCTCAGCTGCGCAAGATGGAAGAGGACGGCACCTTTGAGCTGCTGCCCAAGAAGGAAGTCATCAAGCTCAAGCTGGAGATCGAGAAGCTGGAGAAGTTCATCGGCGGCATCAAGCACATGAAGACCCTGCCCGCCGCTCTGTTCATCGTTGACCCCAAGAAGGAGAAGATCGCTGTCTCCGAGGCCAGAAAGCTGCACATCCCGATCGTCGCCATCGTCGACACCAACTGCGATCCCGACGAGATCGACTACGTCATCCCCGGCAACGACGACGCCATCAGAGCCGTCAAGCTGATCGCCGGTGCCATGTCCAACGCCGTCATGGAAGGCCGTCAGGGTCTGGGCGACGCTGCCGAGCCCGAGGTTCCCGCCGAGGAGCCCGTCGAGGCGTAAGATAAGCTGACAGTCAAAAAGCCCGAGTGTTCACCTTCTCGGGCTTTTTTGTGAGAAAATAGGGTTTCCCATTGAATAGAGGAGGAAATACAAATGGCATTTACCGCTAAAGACGTAAAAGAGCTGCGCGAGATCACCGGCTGCGGCATGATGGACTGCAAAAAGGCTCTGACCGAGGCTGACGGCGATATGGAAAAGGCTCAGGAATACCTGAGAGAGAAGGGCCTGGCTGCCGCCACCAAGAAGTCCGGCCGTATTGCTGCCGAGGGTCTGGTTGTTTCCATCATCGAGGGCAATGTTGGTGTTGTTCTGGAAGTCAACGCCGAGACCGACTTCGTTGCCAAGAACGAGACCTTTGTGGAGTTCGTCAACAACGTAGCCAAGACCATCATCAAGCACAATCCCGCTGATGTAGAGGCCCTGCTGCCCCTGCCCTGCGAAAATACCACCATGACCGTTCAGGAAGCCCTGAACGACCGCATTCTGGTCATCGGTGAGAACATGAAGATCCGCCGCTTTGTCCGTATGGAGGGCAAGCTGGCTTCTTATGTCCACGGCGGCGGCAAGATCGGCGTTATGGTCAAGTTCGATACCGATGTTGCTGATTTCGGCACCGTCGGCAAGAACGTTGCCATGCATATCGCTTCCGCCTACCCCACTTACCTGAACCGTGAAGCTGTTCCTGCTGAGGTTGTTGAGAAGGAGAAGGAGATCATCCTGGCTCAGATGGACAACGATCCCAAGATGGCTGGCAAACCCGAAAAGGTCAAGGCCGGTATCGTCAACGGCAAGATCGGCAAATTCTATGCTGAAACCTGCCTGGTTGAGCAGGAATTCGTTATGGACGACAAGAAGACCGTTGCCCAGTACGTTGCTGACGAAGCCAAGGCTATGGGCGGCACCATGACCATCGCTGCTTTCGTTCGTCTTGAGAAGGGCGAGGGCCTGGAGAAGCGTGAAGACAACTTTGCCGATGAAGTTGCCAGCATGGTGAAATAAGCTCTGCATGTTCTGAGGCGCCGGTTCTCCGCAAGGGGAGCCGGCGCTTTTGCTTTCCCCCTAAACAGCCTGCTTCCTGATCCCGGAATGCCCCTGTCCGTCCAGCAGCTTTTTCGTCAGCCTGATCAGCTGCTTTAGTGTGATGACCCCCGTCAGCAGCAGAAACACCGCGTCCGCCCCCAGCAGCAGGGCGATCTTTCCCGCCGCGGCCAGTCCCGGCGTCAGCTGCCATCCCCGGCTGAGAGATAGGGCGGCCATGGCGGCCAGCGTCACCGACAGCAGCGGCCGGAGAATCCATCTGTCCAGTGAAAAGGGCACCCGGGTCACCTGCACCAGCCGGGTGATGCTCAGAGCGGCGTTGACAAAGGTGCTGAGGAACAGCACGGTGATGTACCCGTCCACTCCAAACACCGGCAGCAGGGTGTAGATCAGCACTACGCTCAGGGCGGAGTCGACGATGCTGTACCGCAGCACACTCAGCTGTTCATCCATCCCCTTCAGCAGGGCGTCGGCCACCGTGTCCAGATACATGACCGGCACCAGCGGCGCCAGCACCCGCAGCATCTCGCCCGATTCGCTGCTTTGATAGACCGCCATCCCCAGATCATCGGCAAAGCAGATGAAAACCGCTGTCACCGGCAGGGCGAAGAGCAGGGTGGCCCGCAGCACCCGGGTGGTCAGCAGATCGATCTGCCGCCGCTGGCCGGTGGCGTTGGATTCGGCCACCTCCGGCACCAGCAGGCTGGAGAAGGAGGTCAGCAGCGCCGCCGGAAAAGTCAGAATGGGCATGACCATGGCCTCCATCATGCCGTACTGGGCCAGGGCTCCGGCGGCGTCGGCGCCGTATTTGCGGAAGCCCCGGGGCACCAGAATGTTCTCCGCCGTCACCAGCGCCGACTTCAGATAGCTGCTCAGAGCCACCGGCAGCACGATGGACAGCACCTTCCCGGCGGTATCCGGCTGGCGGCAGGGGACGAACCGCCGCTTTTTCCGGTCCAGCAGGTACAGGCTCAGGGTGTAGCAGAAGGCCAGCGCCTCGCCGCCCACCGAGCCCAGAGCGATGGCAGCGCAGCTGTACTCCAGTCCGCCCGGCAGCAGAAAGATGAACCCCACCGACACCACAGCGATCCGCACCAGCTGCTCAAAGATCTGGCTGGTGTTGGTTTTGTACACCTGCCGCACCGCGAAGAAATACCCCCGCAGGCTGCAGGAGAAGGCCATGAAGGGCAGGGCGAAGGCCAGAATCCGCAGGGAAAGGATCGTCCGGCTGTCGCAGAGCAGAGTTTCGCCGATCCAGGGCGCCAACCCCCACAGCAGCGCTCCGGCTCCGGCGCTGGTCAGCACGCCGTAGAGCATGCAGACCCGCACGGCGTCGTTGGCGGCGGCGTAGGAGCCCTTGCCGATCTCCTCGGCCACCAGCCGGGTCACGGCCAGATAGATGCCCGAGGTGGCCAGGGTGGAGGCCAGATTGTAAACGGTGAAAATCAGCTGGAACAGCCCCATGCCCTCCGGGCCGATTTTGCGGGAGATCCAGGCGCTGAAGCCGATGCCGATCAGCCGCAGCAGCAGGGAGCCGGCTGTCAGGATCACGGTGTTGATGAAGAACTGCCTGACCTTCATAAAACGCCCCCTTTCGATTGTTTACTGTATGCGGGAGGAGGACGGAATATGAGCTGTTTTTCCGGAGAAAACAGGAAGTCGGCAAAGCAGGTGCGTCGTTTTCTAAGAAGAGGGTCGAACGGGCAAACTGCTTTTTGCGGCGAGTGGCCCTGTCTCTGTTGCATTTTCCCCGCGTTTGTACTATAATACCCTCTATGACCGCACGCACACCCGACCAGAAAGGAAACCACTATGCATATCAAGCCTTCATCCCGCCGTTTCGCCCTGCAGACCGCCGCTCTGCTGCTGGCTCTGACCCTCTCCGCCTGCGGACAGGGCGGGGGAGCAGCCTCCCCGGTGTCCGGTTCCTCTACGGGAAGCAGCGCATCCGAAAGCGGCGCTTCCGCTTCGCAGCCGTCCTCTCAGGAGACGGTTTCCTCTGCCGCTTCTTCGGAAGTTTCACCGGAGAGCGGTTCCTCCGCGCCTTCTCCGGACAGCTCCGCCGAAGCCGGAGCTTCTGAAGCCTCCGGGGCGTCTTCCTCCGGCGCTTCCGCCGAAACAGCCGTCTCTCTTTCCGCCGTGCTGCGGCAGGAGCAGCCTCTGACCGCAGCTTCGGGCGGCTCCGACATGCTGCTGGGGCCCTGGCTGGAGGCGCTGTACGGCCTGCCCCTGTCGGAGGAGCACACCGCCCTCGCCGCCGTGGATCTGGACGGAGACGGCGTTTCCGAAGCGGTGCTGTGCCAGTCCGCCGGGGAGGACGTGCTGGGACTGGCCGTGCTGCATCTGCGGGACGGCGCCGTTTATGGATATGCGGTGCCCTGGCGGGGCATGCTGGAGCTGAAGGCAGACGGCAGCTTTTCCTACTCAAACGGCGCCTGGGACAGCGGCCTGGCCCGGCTCACCTTTGAGGGCGACGCCGCCGTCACACAGCCCTTTGCCGCCTGCACCGGCGAGCCGGACGAGACAGCGGCGTACACCGTGGACGGACAGTCCGCCGATGAGGAGACCTTTTCCGATGCCCTGACCCGTCAGTCGGAGAAGCCGGATGCATCGTGGACGGCGTACACGCCGGACGCTGCCGCTCTTTTCCCGGCGGAATAATCGCCGGTTTCTCCCGGAAATCTGGAAAATTTGTTCGATTTTTCCCGGGAACGATTGACAGAAATCCCGATTCGGGTTACAATAAAGCTATACTGCGCTTTTGCGCAGGCCAATCTGAACTGGAGGACCGCTGCATGGCGAAAAGAAAAGAAGAATACGGCAACGACAGTATCACCTCCCTGAAGGGCGCCGACCGGGTACGGAAGCGTCCGTCGGTCATCTTCGGCTCGGACGGCCTGGAAGGCTGCGAGCATTCCTTTTTTGAGATTCTCTCCAACTCCATCGACGAGGCCCGCGCCGGCTTCGGCGGCAAAATCGCGATCACCCTGTATCCGGATCACTCCATCGAGGTGCAGGACTTCGGCCGGGGCATCCCGGTGGACTGGAACCCCAAGGAGCAGCGCTACAACTGGGAGCTGGTCTTCTGCGAGCTGTACGCCGGCGGCAAGTATCGGGACGGCGTGGACAGCTACGAGTTTTCCCTGGGCCTGAACGGTCTGGGCACCTGCGCCACCCAGTACGCGTCGGAGTTTTTTGATGTGACGGTCATCCGGGACGGCTTCCAGTACGACCTGCACTTTGAAAAGGGTCAGCTGGTGGGGGAGATGAGCAAGCAGCCCACCACCCAGAAAAAGACCGGCACCACCCAGCATTGGAAGCCGGATCTGGAGGTCTTCACCGACATCAATATTCCGGTGGAGTTTTTCAAGGATGTGCTGAAAAAGCAGGCCGTGGTCAACCCGGGGCTGGTTTTTGAGCTGTACGACCGCACCGGCTCTAAGGTGGAGAAGACCGAATTCTGTTATGAGCACGGCATCACCGATTACCTCCGGGAGATCGTCGGGGATCAGGCCCTGACCTCAGTGGAATACTGGGAGACCGAACGGGTGGGCCGCGACCGGGAGGACCGGGATGACTACAAGGTCAAGCTGTCGGTGGCGGTGGCCTTCTCCAACCGGCTGCACCTGACCGAATACTATCACAACTCCAGCTTTCTGGAGCACGGCGGCTCTCCCGAGCGGGCGGTGCGGCAGGCCTTTGTCTACCAGATTGACGCCTACCTGAAGCAGACCGGCAAGTATCTGAAGAATGAAAGCAAGATCACCTACGCCGATGTGGAGGACTGCCTGGTGCTGGTTTCCTCCTCCTTCTCCACCCAGACCTCCTACGAGAACCAGACCAAAAAGGCCATCACCAACCGGTTTGTTTATGAGGCCATGACCGACTTCCTCAAGCGGCAGCTGGAGGTGTATTTTCTGGAGAATCCGGTGGACGCCGGCAAGATCGCCGAGCAGGTGCTGATCAACAAGCGCAGCCGGGAAAACGCCGAAAAGACCCGTCTCAACCTGAAGAAGAAGCTGCAGGGCACCATGGATCTGACCAACCGGGTGCAGAAGTTCGTGGACTGCCGCACCCGGGACATCTCCCGCCGGGAGCTGTTCATTGTGGAGGGCGACTCGGCTCTGGGCTCCTGCAAGCTGTCCCGGGACGCCGAATTTCAGGCCATCATTCCGGTGCGGGGCAAGATTCTCAATTGCCTCAAGGCCGACTACGACCGCATTTTCAAAAGCGAGATCATCACCGACCTGCTGAAGGTGCTGGGCTGCGGCGTCGAGGTCAAGTCCAAGGCCAACCGGGAGCTGGCGACCTTCGATCTGAGCGCCCTGCGCTGGAACAAGGTGGTCATCTGCACCGATGCCGACGAGGACGGCTTCCAGATCCGCACCCTGATCCTGACCATGCT
>JAQXNQ010000181.1 GCA_029098085.1 Oscillospiraceae bacterium | reverse complement strand
GAAGGCCATTGACGGCAGCGGCACCATGATACTGGAGGGTGTGGCGGAAGAGACCGGCTACTGCATCCGGGTAACGGACAGCGGCAAGGGCATCCCGGCGGCGGAGCTGACCCGTATCACCGAGGCCTTTTACATGGTTGATAAATCCCGCGCCCGGGCGCAGGGCGGTGCGGGCCTTGGCCTGACGGTCTGCCAGCGCATCATAGAGCTGCACGGCGGAACCATGGAGTTTCGGAGCATAGAGGGGAAAGGCACACAGGTCTGTGTCCACCTGAAAGGAGGCACGCCGGCGTGAAAAAGTGGAAAAACTGGCTGCTGCCCATTTTCACCTGCCTGGTGGTGCTGTGCGCCGCCCTGCTGCCTCAGCGGTTGTCGGAGCTGCGGGACCGGGCGCTGCTGGGTGCGGTTCACACAGAGGAGCTGACAGACAACCGTCTGCCTGCCCGGCCATTGAGCTTGGCAGAGCGCATAGAACTGCTGTCCCTCTGGTCGAGTAAACCGGAAAACTTTACCGTGGTCACTCAGGAGCTGTCTCCCAAAATGACACCGGAAGAAATGCCTGCGCTGCAGACTCAGGTATGGGAAGAATTGAAAAGTTTGGTGGAGGCGGGTGTCCTTTCGGAGGCGATGCTGCCGGAGGACCTCTCCATACTCAGTGGGGAGCGGACGTCCGTGCGGCTGTCTGAGGACCTGCGGGGCACTACTGTCCTGCATCTGAAGGTCGTTGACAAGTGGAAGGGGCCGGACTTATCCATCATCCTGGATGCGGATACAGGCCATGCCATCGCCTTGCGGGTGTTTTTCCCTATATCTGAGCCTCTTGCTGCGACCGCCACAGATATTGGCAAAGCCTTTATGGACCGCCTTGGTATTGAGAACCAGGTGCAAACCCCTGGCGCGGATCACGCAGTGATTCTCCTGCCGGAGACGAAGGTCCTGTACGATATTGATTTGGACTATTCTGATGGAGAAGGTGGATATTGCTTTTTAACCATCCAGCCCGACGATCCCCCAAGTCCAGCGGCAGATAACTTGGCAGAAACCTACGATGCCACCGGATGATGGCATTTTGATGCAAAAACGAGGGGAGTTTGACGGAACGGCGCAGTAAGGTGGGCACAGAAAACGGCGAAGGAGTGTCCCGATATGTCTTCTGTCCAAAACTATCCCACTGATTACACCGACATCCCCGAGCGGGAATATTATGTTGCCCCTCGTAAAGGCCGAAAGCGGCACCGTCTGCGCCTCCTTCCGCTTCTGCTGGCCATACTCTCGTTTGGTGGCGGATTCCTGCTGGGGCGTGCCCAGGCAGCGCAGACATCAATGTCTGATGATGCCTGTTTACCAACACTGTCAGGTGGCAGTACCGAAGAGGAATGCGGCATCATCCCTGTCCCTCCGGTGATTCCGGACGCAGGCACCAACTCTGGCGGAGAAACCGCGGAGAATTGGGAGCTGATTCTGGTAAATGGGGAGAATCCGCTGTCAGAGGATTTTTCTGTTCCAGAACTGACGCAGTTGAAAAATGGTCAGAGCATCGACAGCAGGGCTTATCCCTCCCTCCAGGAAATGATGGACGCAGCCCGGGCGGCGGGGTACAAGCCCCTGATCTGCTCCTCCTACCGCGCTTGGGACAAGCAGACCGAGCTGTTTCAAAAGAAGGTTCAGTCCTATCTGGACCAGGGGTATACCCGAGCGGAGGCGGAAGGCCATGCGTCGTTCTGGGTTGCACGACCTGGTACCAGCGAGCACCAGACTGGGCTGGCAGTAGACATCGTGGACCAGAATTATCAGTTACTGGACAAGAAGCAGGAGAACACGCCTGTCCAGCAGTGGCTCATGGCCCACTGCGATGAATATGGCTTCATTCTCCGCTATCCCACCGGGAAAAGTGAAATTACTGGCATCGGCTATGAGCCTTGGCATTACCGCTATGTGGGTTTGGATGCCGCCAGGGAGATCACAGAGCAGGACTTCTGCCTGGAGGAATATATTGATTCGACTGGGACAACCACCTGATTCAAACCGTGACCCAGACTGCAGTCAGAGAAGGCGGTAAGCAGTTTTGAGTCAAAGGGAGCGGAAGAACGGGGCATCCTGTCCTTTCCCCCCCTGACGCATCTTCGCACTCAGAAGGTCGCTGGTTTGAATTATTAACCATGCCGTAAGGCGTGGCAAAGCAATTCAACTTATTGTAGAAAGAGTCAAATAATGTCCAAAAGCTCAAGAGCCAGACGCTTGTCGCAGGGCCATGATTACATGGAGGAAGGGCGGCATAATGAATCATCAGGAAAACGGTTCGCGGTGGATTCGCTGCCCAATCTGTGGTAGCAAAACTCGAACCAAAGTGTATGACGATACGGTTTTGATAAAATTCCCGCT
>JAQXNQ010000180.1 GCA_029098085.1 Oscillospiraceae bacterium | reverse complement strand
ATGGCGGAGGGCCGCAGGTCGAAGACCTTCTCCACAGCCTTCTCGATCACCTCATTGGCCACCACACCGGTGCCGAAGGTATCCACCATGATGGAGACGGGCCGCGCCACGCCGATGGCATAGGCCAGCTCCACCTCACATGTGCGGGCGAGACCGGCGGCCACCACATTCTTGGCCACCCATCTGGCAGCGTAGGCAGCAGAACGGTCCACCTTGGTGGGATCCTTACCGGAAAAGGCGCCGCCGCCGTGACGGGCATAGCCGCCGTAGGTGTCCACGATGATCTTGCGTCCGGTCAGACCGCTGTCGCCCTGGGGGCCGCCCACCACAAAGCGGCCGGTGGGATTGACATAGTATTTGGTGCTTTCGTCCAGCAGCTCAGCCGGCACAGTGGGACGGATCACCTTCTCCAGCATATCCTTCCGGATCCGCTCCGAGGAAACATCCTCGGCGTGCTGGGTGGAAACGACGATGGTGTCCACGCGGACGGGACGGTCGTCTTCGTACTCCACTGTGACCTGGGTCTTGCCGTCGGGGCGCAGATAGGAAAGCTCGCCGCTCTTGCGCACCTCGGTCAACCGCTTGGCCAGCTTGTGGGCCAGCGAAATAGGCAGGGGCATCAGCTCGGGGGTTTCGTCGCAGGCAAAGCCGAACATCATGCCCTGGTCGCCGGCGCCGTTTTCACTGCTGTCCACGCCTTCCTTGGCTTCCAGAGAGTTGTCCACGCCCAGGGCGATGTCGCCCGACTGCTCGTCGATGCTGGTCAGCACCGAGCAGGTCTGGCCGTCGAAGCCGTACTTGGCGCGGTCGTAACCGATGTCCAGCACCACCTCGCGGGCGATGTGGGGGATATCCACATAGCAGCTGGTGGAGATCTCGCCCATGACCATGATCATGCCGGTGGTGCAGCAGGTCTCGCAGGCCACCCGGCCCATGGGATCCTGCTCCAGAATGGCGTCCAGCACCGCGTCGGAGATCTGGTCGCAGATCTTGTCGGGATGACCCTCGGTCACCGATTCAGAGGAAAAGAGAAATTTTGCCATAACAGATTCCTTTCTTGCCGGGCAAACCCGCCGGCTGGGGGCCGTACCGCTGGGGGCATTCTGTCCGCCGGAAAACGGCCGTTCCGGCGGATATGCCTGTCGGGAGGATACCCGGGCCGGCGCATGCTCCTGGCCAACAAAAAAGGCACTCGTCCGTCGAGTGCCTCTGGGTTTTCTTGGTAACCTCATCTCTCGACTTCGTCGCAGGAAATGGCACCTTTCCCTTCCGGGGGGTTGCCGTGGCTTCACAGGTCCTGTTCCTCCACCACTCTTGATAAGGTGATTATCGTTTTTATTATATCAGCAGCACCGCCGGATGTCAAGACGAATGGTTGGAGAAATAGTCGAATATAGAACAATTGTTTTGTGCACTATCACAGATTTCTTACGGGTGAGCTTGCTTACGGGTGAGCTTGCTCACACAGGCGACCGCAGATACTTTTTGGGCGTGACGCCCTTCTTCTTTTTGAAGGTCTTGATGAAATAGCTCAGATCGTTGAAGCCGCAGGAAAACGCCACCTCAGTCACCGATTGGTCGGTGGTCAGCAGCTGGCAGCAGGCGTGCTCCACCCGGCAGGCATTGAGATATTCGATGGGGGTCTGATGGGTCATCTCCTGGAAAAAGCGGCAGAAGTACTTGGGAGACATACCGGCCTCCCGGGACAGGTCAGCCAGCGTCAGCGGTGAGCCGTACTGTTCCTCAATGAGGGCCAGCACCTTCTTCAGCTGCGCCACCTTGCGGTAGTTCTTTCCGTCCCGCAGCGGCGTGGGCGCCAGATACCCCTTGCTGACCGCCAGCCCGAACAGGGTGTACAGCGCCCCCCGCACCAGCAGCTGCCAGCCCTCCGGCTTTCCGGCCATGGAGGAGAAGAGCTGCTCGGCCGCAGCGGACATGGCCGCGTCCCGGGGCGGCAGATCCACCACCGCCAGATCCCGGTCCACAATCCGCTGCATCCAAACCGAGCAGGCGTCATCCCTGCGAATCAGCATCTTGGGGTCGAAGACCACACAGTCATAGACGCAGTTTTCGGGATTGCCGGCATGAAGGGTGCCGCCCGGCACGAAGACCAGATCTCCGGCCTTTGCTTCCACCTGTCGGTCATCCAGAGTGACCGTCAGCTTTCCCTCCATGATCCGGATAATCTCATATTCCACATGCCAGTGAAAGGCCATCACATACTGCGGATGGTGCTCGGTTGCGTGATAAATGGCGATGGGAAAGTCCAAGGTTCCGCGCTGTTTCTGCTCATTATACTGCACAAATTGCATGATCTTCCTCCTTTGC
>JAQXNQ010000179.1 GCA_029098085.1 Oscillospiraceae bacterium | reverse complement strand
TCCTCCGCGGTGGAGGCAGTCTGACTGTGGGCCAGGGCGCCGCAGATCCAGGTCTCCACCGCAAAGGGCGCGCTGCCCCGGATGACCACCGTGATGCCGTTGCCGCCGCTGCCGCCCCAGCGGGCAGTGACGGTCAGGGCGCCGTTTGTGCAGCTGGCCTTTTCGCCGCCGCCCAGCCGCCAGACCAGCACTTTTCCGGCCCGTTTGGCGCACTCCCGCAGCAACAGAAGCCGATCGTCCTCACTCGTCAGGCCGAAGACCAGCCGGACATCGGTATCCGCCGTCACAGCCGTCAGCACGCCCTCCGGGCCGAAGGGCAGCCGGAGCGGCAGCAGCGCCGTGCCCCGCTCGCCAATGGTTCCCATCACCCCGGGAGCCGAGGTGAAATTGATGTATGCGCCCGGACGCACCTTGTTCCGGGCGGTAAAGGTTCCGCCAGCCATAAATGTCTCCTTTCAGTCGACGTGAAGTATTTCGCCTTTCCCTGATGGGAAAAGCGAAGCATGAAGCCGCTTCATGCTTCTGCCGCAGGCAGAAATACTTCATGCCGCATCAGCGGCGCTTCATTCACTTTCCCAGCTGCACCTGCAGCTGCATCACCTGCTTCTTCATCTTCTCCGCCGCCTCTTCGCTGAGAAAGCAGATGGTCTGCACCTCCACCCAGCAGCGGAAGACGCCGTTTTCTGCCGACTTGGCCCCGACAAGGCTCTGGGGCCGCAGATCGCCGAGCAGCGTGACCAGATCCCCGGCCCGTTCCTCCGGATCCTCCCCGTCGGGGGGATACCACAGAAGGGTCAGCTCATCGGTGCACCGCCACCGCCTGCCCATCTCCCGCTTCATTCCCATGCCGGTGTAGAGCAGCTGGATACAGGGCCGCTGAAAATACCCCTCCGACGGCCCGGTGATCAGCCGCATGTCCGGATACGCCTTCCGCAGAGCGGCAAGGGCGTCGCGCATCAGTTGTTTCATTCTGCCTCCTTATGCCCAGTCAAACAGGGCCGCCTCCACCTCCAGATGGGAGGGATAGCGCACCGGCATGCCGCAGGTGATATACCACTGCACCTCCCGATCCCGGCGAACGCGGAGCTTCATGCCCTCCCGCAGGGGGGCATCGGGCAGGGTCAGAATCCGGACGGTAAACCGCAGCAGGGCCGCGTCCCCCCGGTCGGGCGCCTGCCGCTCCAGCCGGCAGACAGCGCAGGGCAGGTTCTCTGCCGTCAGGGAGAGGGTCTCCCTGTCCCGGTCGCCCTCCCGCTGCCATATTCGCTCATACAGATCCAGTCTGCTGTCGCAGAGGGCCAGCAGGGCCTGCTTCTCCCGCCCGCCCCTCAAAACCGCATCCTCCGGTAGGGCAGCAGGCTGCGGTAGAAATTCTGCTCCCCACCGCCGTAGGTGACGGTCAGGTCGCCCCGCCGCACCGCCTGCACGTCCCGGCCCTCATAGAGCTGGGCGGCCCGCCGGGCGGCGATAGGGACGCAGCCGGGCGGCAGCGTCTCAATGGCGCACCAGCTGAGAATCTCCTCCACCGCCTCCCCGGCGCACTGGCAGAGCAAAGGGTCGGTGACCTCCTTGTCCAGCAGTAGGGCCAGGGCGATTTTCACATCCTCCATGGCTCCTCCTTAGGCGGTGCAGACCAGCTTGACCGCTCTGGAGGGATCCCGCAGACAGACGGCGTAGTGCTTGTCGGCAGTGATGACCGTCACCTTGCGGACGATGTCCCGGTCGGTCTCGACGGCGGTGTCCTTCTTCAGATAGAGGCCCAGGGCGCCGGGCATGACAATGTAGTTATTGTATTTGCCGCCGTCCGCTCTGATCTTGTCGGACAGCACCACCTGACAGCCGTGGATGCTGCCCACGGCGCCGGATACCAGCATGGACACACCCAGATCGCTGCCCTTGATCCAGCTCTCCGACTTGCGCAGGGCCGCCAGCTGGGCGGGGGCGATGAACAGCACCTTGTCCTCACCGGCCCGCTCGCCGAATTTCACCAGAGCGTCGGCAATGACATCGGCAGAAAGGGCGGCGGAGGCGGTGTGGGTCATCTCTTCGCCGATACCGGCAAGGGCGGTGCAGACGTCGCTGTCCACCTTGCCCGCGATGGAACGGGTCAGCTGATCCACCGCCTCGGTCAGGGGATCGCCATAGCCGCTGTACAGGGCTTCATCGGTCAGCTCGATGCCGTTGCCCGCCTTCTGCACCTTAACGGCCACTGAAGAGGCACTCAGGGTCTGCACCGGCAGGGAGCCGCCTTCCTCCACGGCGGCGGCGTCGCCGATATAGCTGTAGCGGGGCACCTGAACGGTGTCGCCGGCTCTGCCCTGCAGGGAGGTGTCCACCGTGCAGAGGGAGGCAAAGCGCATGCTGGTGGTCAGGTTGTCGCTGACCCAGTCGCCCATGACCTGGGGATTCAGCAGATCGGAAAGGGTGGTGGTGTTGAGGTTCAGTTCACT
>JAQXNQ010000178.1 GCA_029098085.1 Oscillospiraceae bacterium | reverse complement strand
ATCACCTTCTGTGACGCGGTCATTTCCATGGAGGGGGACGGTCCCTCCTCCGGTTCCCTGCGGGAGACTGGCATGACCCTCTGCGCCGACTCCCCCTATGAGCTGGATCTGGCCCTCTGCCGGGTCATCGGGCGGCAGGAGGAGGAGATCCTCACGGTGCGCAGCGCCCGGGAGCGGGGCCTCTGCACCAAAACCTTTGAGGAGCTGACCATCCTCGGGGATGAGCTGCGCTGCTTCCCGGATTTCAAGCGCCCCAGAACCGTGAGCATGGATTTTACCTCCAGGGTGCCGGGACTGCTTCGGCCGGTGGTCAAGCCGCTGATTCGTACCTTTTTCACCACGCAGCCCCAGATTGACCGAAAGCGCTGCGTGGGCTGCGGCAAATGCGCCGAAAGCTGTCCTGCTCACACCATTCATGTGGAAGGCGGAAAGGCCAGAATCGACCGCAGCGGCTGCATTCACTGCTATTGCTGCCATGAGATGTGCCCCATCCGGGCTATCAGCGTGCGGCAGAACCGGCTGCTTCGCCTGTAAAGAGCGGAAAGGGGACAGGACGAGTATGAAAGAAATCACACTGAGCGCCTCCGCCAAGATCAATCTGTCGCTGGATATCACCGGTGTCCGGGAGGATGGCTATCACCTGATGGACATGGTCATGCAGAGTGTAGGCCTGGCTGATACGGTATGGCTGCGCCGGGCAGCGGATATCTCCGTCCGGGTGGAGCGGGGCGGTCTGCAGGTAAACGGCATCCCGCAGGGAGAAAACAACACGGCTGTCCGGGCGGCCCGGGTCTTCTTTGAGGCTGCCAAAATCGAGGGCGGCTGTCAGATTCACATTGAAAAGCGGATTCCCCAGCAGGCCGGCATGGGCGGCGGCAGCGCGGACGCGGCCGCTGTGCTGGTGGGACTCAATGAGCTCTACGAGGCGGGCCTGTCCCGGAAAACGCTGATGCATCTGGGCCTGAAGGTGGGAGCGGATGTGCCCTTCTGCCTGCACGGCGGCACCGCCCGGGTGCAGGGCATCGGCGAGCAGGTGACGCCGGTGGTGTCCATGCCGGACTGTCATATGGTGGTTATCAAGCCGCCCTTCGGCATCAGCACGGCCGACGCCTTCGGCCGCTTTGACCGGGTGGGCGTTTCCCGCCGTCCGGACAACGAGGGACTGCTGGCGGCCATGGCGCGGAAGGATCTGGCGGCCATGGAGCCCTGCATGGCCAATGTGATGGAGGAGGCCGCCGATTTCCCGCAGATCTCCCTGCTGCGGCAGAAGCTGAAGGAGCAGGGCGCGTCCGCTTCCCTGATGACCGGCAGTGGCTCGGCGGTCTACGGCATTTTTGCCGACGGCCAGACGGCCTTTTACGCTGCGAAGGAGCTGTTCGGCGAGGGACAGAGCTTCCTGACGGTTCCCGTTGCCGAAGGGGTGCGGATTCTGGACAAACGCTGATTGGACGCATACTTTTTCCCAAAACGCCCATACTTTCGCCGTACAGCAAAGCGAAAGGATGGGCGTTATGTATTTGGAAAACAGCAAAAGACAGCAGCTGGAGAGAATCCTCACCGTAATTTTTATCATACTTTTTTCAATCTGGATATCCTCCTGCTTCTCGTTTCAGACCGGATGCCGGGAGCTGCAGCAGGATATGCTGCGGCTGCACATTCTGGCTCAGTCCGATTCGCCGGAGGATCAGCGGCTGAAGCTGCTGGTGCGGGACCGGATTCTGGCGGAGTCGGCGGCCTGGGCCGGCGGCGGAACCGAAAAGCAGGACATGATGGAATATATTAGTAAAAATATACCTGAAGTTGAATCTCTGGCGGAGCAGGCACTGGCAGCGGAGGGCTGTTTTCTGCCGGTCAGGGTGGCGCTGACCCGCAGCTTTTTTGACACCCGGGTCTATGGAGAGCGGACGGTACCGGCGGGCTGGTACGACGCCCTTCGGATCACCATCGGCGCGGGCGAGGGGCACAACTGGTGGTGCGTGCTCTACCCGCCCCTCTGTCTGCCGGCGGCGGAGGGAGAGGCGGTGCTGGCGGCGGATTTTACCGAAGAGGAAAAGGCGGTGCTCTCTTCGCCGCCCCGGTACCAGATCCGCTTTCTCACGGTGGAGCTGGCAGAAAAATTCTGGAACTGGCTGAGGGGACAGGGATAACAAGGCGGCGCGGCCCGAAACAGGGGGCGCCGCTTTTGCTGTCCGTTTTTTTCTGCGAAACCCTTGACACGGTCACTCTAATGTGTTAGACTTACAGTGAACTCTACTGCATTAGAGAAAGGAGCGCGCGGTATGGAGGTACCCAAGATTTTTGAAAGCGAATACCGTTTCTGTC
>JAQXNQ010000177.1 GCA_029098085.1 Oscillospiraceae bacterium | reverse complement strand
GCCATGGTGGAAAAGGGCTACCTGGCGGCGGGATATGACTATCTGGTCATCGATGACTGCTGGGCTGAAATGGAGCGGGACGCCGACGGACGGCTGGTGCCCGACCATAAGAAGTTCCCGAATGGCATGAAGGCCGTGGCGGACTATGTCCACAGCAAGGGTCTGAAGTTCGGTATGTATTCCTGCGCCGGTATCCGCACCTGCGCCGGCTACCCCTCCAGCTTCGATCACGAGTTTGTGGACGCCCAGACCTTTGCCGACTGGGGCGTGGACTTCCTCAAGTACGATTTCTGCAACTTCCCTGTCACTGCCAACTGCAAGGCCCGGTATCACCGGATGAGCATGGCTCTCAAGGCCACCGGCCGGGACATCCTGTTCTCCGCCTGCAACTGGGGCGTGGAAGAGCCCTGGAAGTGGATGGCTTCCCTGGGTGTTCATATGTATCGCTCCACCGGCGACATCAATGACAGCTACAAGTCCTTTAAGGACATCGCCCTGAGCCAGATCGACAACCTCTGCATGTCCGGCTCCGGCTGCTTCAATGACCCTGACATGCTGGTGGTGGGCATGTACGGCAAGGGCAACGTAGGCTTCGGCGGCTGCAGCGATGTGGAATACCGCACCCATTTCGCCCTTTGGTGTCTGTTCGGTGTGCCGCTGATGATGGGCGGCGATATCCGCTCTCTCAACGAGACCAGCAGCAGCCTGCTGCTGAACCCCCGTCTCATCGCCATCGACCAGGACGAGGAATGCCGTCCTCCCCTGCTGGTGGACAAACGGGACGATCTGTATTTCTTTGTCCGGCATCTGTCCGACAACGAGCTGGTGCTGGCCTACTTCAACTTCAAGGATGAGCCCCGTGCCACCTATCTGGTCAGCTGTGCCTTTGACGACATTGGTCTGCCCTATGGCAGCGGCTACAGCCTGCAGCTGACTGACGTGTTCACCGGCGAGGATCTGGGCGTCAAGCGGGATGTGTTTATGCCCGCTGTGGAGCCTCACGGCTGCCGGATGTACCGGGCGAAGATCGTCAAGGTCTGATGAACTGCTTTCGGTGCGGTGCTCCCCTCTCATCGGATGAAGCCGCCGTCTACCGGCGGATGGTCAACCGGGGCGCAAAGGATTGCCTCTGCATTCACTGCTTTGCAAAGGAATTCGGCGTGACCGAGGAGCTGATCCGGGAAAAGATCGTTCAGTTTAAGAAGATGGGCTGCACGCTGTTTGCGGCCCAGGAAACGGAACCATGAAAAGAGGCCGTGCCCATTGCGGGTACGGCCTTTTCTCACCAATGCGTTCAGCGACTTCCAATCGCCTTCTTTTGACAAGAACCGTATCGCAGGATTCCGCGTTGAACGCAAGCCGCCTCAGAGGATCCGGACGCGGTATTTTTGAAGCCAGTGGTTCACCTGCAGGAAATAGGCCATGGTCTGGGGAACCGTCATCAGCTGGCCGTACCAGGGCTGGGCGCTGTCCGACCGGAGCAGCTCCTCCAGCTTTTCCTTTCGCACCAGCTGCAGCAGCGGCGAGGACGGCTCTTCCATGACCTGCCGCAGCCGATCGGCCACCAGATTCCGGTCGGCGGGGTTGTGGGTCTTGGGATAGGGGCTCTTTTTGCGCCAGAGCACCTCCTCCGGCAGCCAGCCCTCCATGGCCGTGCGGAGCAGACCCTTTTCGTAATGGCGGTGATCCTTGTATTCCCAGGGAACCGAATAGAGATATTCGGCGATCCGCCAGTCGCAGAAGGGCACCCGCACCTCCAGGCCGCTGTACATACTCATCCGGTCCTTCCGGTCCAGCAGAGTCTGCATGAACCAGTCCAGGTTGAGCCGCATCATCTCCTTCATCCGCTTTTCGGTGGGAGAAGTGCCGGGCAGTACGTCGGTGTCTTCCAGCGTCATGCGGCAGCGACTGTCCATGAAATCCTCCGGGTCGATACGGGCGGCAAACTCCTCTTTGAGAAAGGAAAACCGCCAGGCAGTGGTCTGTGCCCAGGGAAAGCCCGCCTTCTGCCGGATCTCCGGGTCCCGGTACCAGGGATAGCCGCCGAAGATCTCGTCGGCGCATTCGCCGGACAGGGCCACCGTCACATGGCTTTTGATCTCCCGGCAGAAAAGCAGCAGGGAGGAGTCCACATCCGCCATGCCGGGCAGATCCCGGGCTTCCACCGCCTCCAGCAGGGCGTCCGCCAGCTGCGGAGTGTCCAGTATGATCAGATGGTGGTCGGCGTCCGGAAGAAAGTCCTGCATCTGCCGGATGTAGGCGGGGTCGCTGTTGGGCTGGAATTTGCCCGCTTTGAAGTATTTTTCGTTGTCCTTGTAGTCCACCGAGAAGGTGGAGAGCCGCCTTCCCTGCTCCCGGAGGGTCTGGCAGGCGATAGAGGAAATCAGGCTGGAGTCCAGCCCGCCGGACAGGAAGGTGCCGATGGGCACATCCGATACCAGTTGCCGCCGGATGGCATCGGTGACCAGAAACCGGACGTGCTGAGCGGTTTCCTCAAAGGATTCCAAGTGCTCCCGGGGCTGCAGCTTCCAGTAACGGAAAAGGCGCAGGCCATGCTCGTCAAACCAGCCGCAGTGAGCGGGCTTTACCTCTTCGATGCCCCGGAATACGCCGCAGCCCGGCGTGCGGCCGGGACCCACCAGCATGATCTCGGCCACGCCGTTTTCATCCAGCTCTGCCGGCACCAGCGGATGACAGAGAAGAGTTTTGATCTCCGACGCAAACAGCAGGGTATCCCCTCTCCAGGCGAAAAAGAGGGGCTTGACGCCGATCCGGTCCCGGGCCAGAAACAGCCGCCGGTTTCTGCTGTCCCAGACGGCGAAGGCGAAGATGCCGTTGAACCGGCGGACGCAGTCCTCACCCCATTGCAGGAAGGCGCGCAGCACCACCTCGGTGTCGCAGCGGGTCTGAAACCGGTGACCCAGAGCGGTCAGCTCCTGCCGCAGCTCATCGGCGTTGTAAAGCTCTCCGTTGTAGACGATGGCGAAGACCGCGTCCCCCTCGGCATATATCATGGGCTGGCGGCCGTTCTCCGGGTCAATGACCGACAGCCGGGCGTGCACCAGCATGCCGCAGCCGGTGAAAAACACATCGTTTTGATCGGGCCCCCGTCGTTTCATGGTGTCCAGCATGGCTGCCGCACGAGCGGCCAGCTCTGGATCCGGCGGCTGCTTCAGATTCAGTTCTCCCGCGATGGCGCACATGGCCTCATCCCCCTTTTCTCTTCAGCGTATGCGCCGGAGCATGAATCGGTGCAGCAGAGCCCGGAGCGGGCTGAGGATAACAGAAAACGGGCGCCCCGAAGAGCGCCCGCCCAGGCTGTCGATAAAGTCGATGCGCATTAGCAGTTTGCACAAATAAGGAACAGCTTTTCGTTGGACTGCCAAAGCGAAGAAAGTTTTACTCGAGTTTCCTTCGCTTTCCCCTGCGGGGACAGCCAAAAAATCGCGGGCCTGGGCAGAGCCCGGTCGCGGCCCGCAGGCCGCAAGATACTAACTGGACAAAGCCATGCCCGCTTCCAGCGGGCATACACGTTGCCTCTTTTGTGCAACTTTTTCCTGCAAACCACTTTTTCGACACGCTGCCGCCCCGTCCTTCATCCCGGACGGGGCTCTTTTTGTTTCCGGAGGCAGTATGCCCGCCTGCCCGACTGCTCACTTTTTTACGCTCTTTGACCGCTTCGGAAATTTTTATGAATTCAGGCAAATCGGCATGGACAAACCGAATCGGGTATGGTATACTGGTGATAATAATGGGAAATAAGTGCTTTTGCCTTGACGAACTTGTCTATATTTTATCAATCTCGCGGCTGACTGCCGGAGCCGGGTGCTCCCTTTGGTCTGCGGGACGCGTTAAGGAAGTGTTAAGAGGAGGGGCTGCATGAAACGATGGAACCGGCTTCCCTGCCGGGAATACCGGCAGATCCTGCCCGGGGCGCTGGCTCTGAGCGGGGTCTATCTGGTGCTTGCGGTCTGCTTTTCCTTTTTCAGCTGGAGGACCGTCCCGGCGCTGCTGCTGGGCGTCCTCTTCACGGTCATCAACTCCATCGCCCGGGAATGGACGATGCAGCGGATCGTCAGCTGGGCGGGAATCGGCACCGGGCGGCTCTACCTGAAAAGCTACCTGCTGCGGATGACGCTGGCCGGGATATTCCTGGCGGCGGGATTCCTGTGGCTGGATCCCTTTGCGGTGGCGGTGCCCATGCTGGGGCCGAACATCACCTATCGGTTTCTCCGCTGTACCGGCAGGGAAATCTGAGCTTCGGTAAGAAGGTGCGTTTTTCCGCAGCGCGGGAGGACGCGGTTTTCATACACATTGCCCGGCCCGCGCCGGAACAAAGGAGGTGACAACAACTTGGGCAAAGTCAATATTGAAGGACCAAGAATTTTTTTCACCATCCCGCTGTTTGGAGGGATTCCGATCACCGAAACGGTGATCAACCTGTTTATCGTGTCGGGACTGCTGCTGATCGGCTCGCTGATTCTGACCCATAAGCTGGAGAAAATCCCCAGAAAGCCCACTCAGATTCTGGCAGAGAAGATCGTCACCATGATCGACGGCATGGTGGAGGAGACCATGGGCAGGCGGTTCGCGGGATTCGCCCCCTTTATTCTGACCCTGTTTGCCAGCTCGTTGTTTGGCAGCCTGATCGGTCTGGTGGGTCTGCGCTCCACCACCCAGGATTTCAACACAACCCTGACCTGGGCCCTGTGCACCGCCTTCTTCATCCACTACACCGGCTTCAAATACAGCGGCTTCAAGGGGTATCTGCACAGCTTCGCCGAGCCCTACGCCTTCATGACGCCCATCAATATGCTGGGTATCGTGACCACCCCCATGTCCATGTCGCTGCGTCATTTCGCCAACGTTCTGGGCGGCAGCGCCATCATGACGCTGATCTACTGGGCCCTGGCGGGCGCAAGCTCCTCCCTGACCCTGAACATTCCCATCCTGCAGGTGGGTGTTCCGGCCATTATGTCGCTGTACTTTGACCTGTTCAGCGGCTGCATCCAGGCCTTCATCTTCTGCATGCTGACCATGGTCTATGTCTCCAACGTGGCGCCCAGCGAGTAAGGCGGCCCGTTTCAATCCACTCCAACAGAAAGGACTATCATTATGGAAGGTATTTATCTTGTCAAAGCAGCATCCGCCATCGGCGCAGGTCTTGCCCTGATCGCCGGTATCGGCCCCGGCATCGGCGAAGGCTACGCCGCCGGCAAGGCCGTTGAGGCCGTCGGCCGTCAGCCCGAATCCCAGGGCGCCGTCACCAAGACCCTGATCGTCGGCTGCGCCATGGCCGAGACCACCGGTATCTACGGCCTGTTCATCGGTCTGGCCCTGCTGTTCTTCAACCCCCTGCTGTAATTGAATAAAAAGCAAAACAGCGGGCTTGTCCCGCGGGGAGGAACACATCATGCCAACTGAATCGGTATTTTCTATTAACGGCTGGCAGCTGCTTTTTACCCTCTGCAATCTGCTTCTGAACTACTTCATCCTGAAAAAATTCCTCTACAAGCCCATTAAGAAGATGCTGGAGAGCCGCAAAAAAGAGGTGGAGGACACCTATGCCCGGGCCGACGAGGCCGAGCAGAAGGCCGTCGCCATGCGGGAACAGTATGAAGAGAAGCTGGCTTCGGCCAAGCAGGACGCGGACGAGATTGTCCGCAGCGCCACCCGCCGTGCCCAGCTGCGCAGCGAAACCATGCTCAGCGAGGCGCGGGACACCGCCGCCGGGATGATCGCCCGGGCGGACGAGCAGATCCGGTCCGAGCGGAAGAAGGCGGTCAACGAGCTGAAGAACGAGATCGCCGACATCGCCCTGCAGGCTGCCGGCGCCGTGCTGGAGCAGGATATGGACGATGAGAGCCACCGCCGTCTGATCGACGACTTCATCGAGAGCGTAGGTGATGACCAGTGGCAGAAGTAGCCCGCAGGGTCTATGCCGACGCCCTGTTTGAGGCGGCGCTGGAGGAAAACGCACTGACGGAGGTCAAAGCGGAGCTCCGGGAGCTGGAAGGGCTGCTGCGGCAGACGCCGGAGTTTCTGACCATGCTGTCGTCCCCGGCTCTGACCCCCGACGAGAAGCGGGGGATTCTGCAGCGGACGCTGGAGGGGAAAATCAGCCCCTACCTGTACAATTTCCTTCGGATCCTCAGCGACAAGGGGAGAACCCCTCTGTTTTTTGAGATCGCCGAAGAGTTTTACGCCCTCTGCCGCCGTCACGACGGCATTCTGCTGGTGACAGCGTCCACCGCCGTGCCCCTCAGCGACAGCCAGAAGGCGCGGCTCACCGAAAAGCTCTGTGCCCTCACCGGCAAAAAGGTGGAGCTGCAGTGCAGCGTCGACCCGGCGCTGCTGGGCGGCGTCGTGCTGCGGTATGAGGGCAGCGAGATGGACGGCTCGGTCCGCCAGCGGCTCGACACCCTGCGCCGCAGACTGACGTCCACTATTGCGTGAGAAGCGCCGTACCATTCATCATTCAAAATTTATCATTTCCTAGGAGGTTTCAAATGGAATTGCGCCCTGAAGAGATCTCACAGCTGATAAAAGCGCAGATCAAAAACTACCAGTCCAAGCTGGAGCTGAAGGATATCGGCACCGTGGTGACGGTGGGCGACGGCATCGCCCGGGTCTACGGGCTGGATAACTGCATGTCCGGCGAGCTTCTGGATTTCGGCGGCGGTGTCAGCGGCATGGCCCTGAACCTGGAGGAGGATTTTGTCGGCGCGGTGCTGCTGGGATCCGATGAAAACATCAAGGAGGGGGATACGGTGCGCCGCACCGGACAGATCGTCTCGGTGCCGGTGGGCGAAGCCCTGCTGGGCCGGGTGGTCAACCCTCTGGGCCAGCCCATCGACGGCAAGGGCCCCGTCCTCACCGAAGAGACCCGGCCCATCGAATCGCCGGCGCCCGGCATCATCCAGCGGAAAAAGGTCAGCCGTCCCCTGCAGACCGGCAT
>JAQXNQ010000176.1 GCA_029098085.1 Oscillospiraceae bacterium | reverse complement strand
GGCCTTGACGGCGGGATCGGTGACGATGAAGAACTTCCACTGCTGATTATTGCGGGCGGAGGGGGACAGCCGCATGGCCTGCAGAATCCTCTCCAGCTTCTCCGGTTCCACCGGATCGGGCTTGTATTTTCGGATGCTGCGGCGGGTCCCGATGGCTTCCATCACGTTCATATGCATACCTCCCGAATCGGATCAGCCGATGCCCAGGGCTCTGGCCCAGTCGCCCTCCTTAAAGCCGGTGATCACCCGCCTGTCCGTCACCAGCACCGGCCGCTTGACCAGCATGCCGTCGGTGGCCAGCAGACTGAGAATCTCCTCATCGGTCATCTGGGGAATTTTGTCCTTGAGCCCCATGGAGCGGTAGAGCATGCCGCTGGTGTTGATCAGCCGCTTGACCGGAAGACCGCCCAGCGAAACCCAATGGGCCATCTCTTCGGCGGTGGGGGGATCGGTTTTGATGTTGCGCTCCTCAAAGGGAATGCCCTGACCGGCCAGCCAGCTGTGGGCCTTTTTGCAGGTGCTGCAGGGGGGATACCAGATCAGCAGAGGGGTGTTCATAGGCTTGCATCCTTTCCAGGCGGGCGGACAGACCATCGCCGGGAGCGTCCCGGCTCTCTGATCTTTTCCGCCAGATTTTTTTCGTCTTCCCTTTCAATATATCATATCCCGACGAAAAAATCCAGAGGAGTCGCTGCTGTGCCAAAAAACTCTTGTCAGACAAAGGGCAGAGTGGTACAATGTCGATGAATCAAAAAGAGGAGGAAGCACATTGAAATTTTTGAAACAGGCGGCGATTATTTTCGCCGTTTATCTGGTGGGCGGCTTCATTTCCAGCATCCTGCCCTTTTCCTTTCCCGGCAGCGTCATCAGCATGATCCTGCTGTTCATCCTGCTGATGACCGGCGTGCTGAAGCTCCGGCATGTGGATGAAGCCGGCGGGTTTCTCTTAAGCAACATGGCTTTTCTGTTCGTGCCGACGGTAGTGGGCATCGCCGCCTATTTTCCGCTGATTCTGGAGAATCTGCTGGCGCTGGCCGTTATCATTGTGGTCACCACGGTGCTGACCTTTGCCGCCTCAGCCTATACGGTCATGGCGGTCATCCGTCTGCAGAACCGGAGAAGGGGGAACCGAAAATGAAGGAAATTCTGCTGCAGCTGACCGCCGATCCCCTGTTCGGAATCGCTTCGAGCCTGGCCGCCTATGCCGCTGCCCTCTGGCTGAGCCGGAAGATCAAAAGTCCCATCGCCAATCCGCTGCTGATGGCGGGAGCCATGCTGATTCTGCTGCTCTGGGCGCTGGATATTCCGCTGGAGAACTTTCAGAAGGGCGGCGATGTGATCACCATGCTGCTGGGTCCCGCCACAGCCGCCCTGTCCATCTCGGTTTACCGGCAGGTACAGGTGCTGAAAAAACATTTTCTCCCCGTTATGCTGGGCTGTCTGGCCGGAGCGGTCACCTCCATGGTCAGCGCCTATGCCCTGGCGAAGCTGTTCCGGCTGGATGACAGTCTGATCATGTCCATGCTGCCCAAATCGGTCACCACCCCCATTGCCATGGAGATTTCCCGGCAGGGAGGCGGCGTCGTGGCCGTCACGGTGGCGGCGGTGGTCATCACCGGCATTCTGGGCGCGGTCTGCGCGCCGCTGCTGATCAGGCTCTTCCACATTGAGGAACCGGTGGCTCAGGGCGTGGCCATCGGCTCCTGCAGCCATGCGGTGGGCACCTCCCGGGCGCTGGAGCTGGGCGAGATCCAGGGCGCCATGAGCGGCATCGCCATCGGCGTCTCGGGCATCATCACCGTGGTGCTGGCCATGGTGCTTCAGTGAGGCGTGAAAGCGGACAGGGTCTGCAGCCCTTCCCTTTACCGCCGCTGTGCGTCACAGTCTGCCTCGAATTTCCCTGAACGGGAAGAAGCCCCCACAGCCGGTTTTTCAGGCTGCGGGGGCTTTCTGCTTTATGGAGATGTCTGCTCCGAGAGAATCAACGGGATGTTCTGCGTCAGAATGACCCTCAGCGGATTTCGGGCGCCTTCAGGATGCCGAAGTCCTTCAGCTGATACTCGTAGCTCCAGCGTTGACCGACAGAGCGCCAGGAGTTGGGATCCTGATAGTAGTTCACATAGCGGTCATGGTGAATCGGGCCGAAGCCGTTCTGCCGGGTTCCGTACAGCTTCAGGCCGATCCGGTGAAGGCCGTCGGTCAGTCCCTCCAGCCGGATGGTATAGGGCGAGAAGACGATGGAGCCCCTGGGCTCGCCGTCGCAAAGCACGTCGATCAGAGCCCCTGCGTACCAGTCCGTCCGCAGCTCGATGACGCCGTTTTGAGCGGGGACGTCCAGCTCATAGGTCAGGCTGCCGGTGTAGAAGGGCAGTCCCTGATGGGTAAAGCTGCCAAAGGCCAGCTCCCGAACGGGCGGCGTCAGCTTTTTAAGGCGACCGCTGACCGACACGCCAAAATCGCCCAGCAGGTACATCCATTCCAGATTGCTCCGTTTGGACAGGGGCACCTCCACCAGCAGGATATTGTCGCCCCGGTGCAGCGGCGGCAGGGGAAGGGTTTCGATGCACCGGTCCACATACCAGCCGTCGGCGACGCTGGGCACCGCCTGTCCGTTGAGGTTTACGGTGCAGAGGGCGGCGTCCTCCAGGGCCAGATGGGCGCCC
>JAQXNQ010000175.1 GCA_029098085.1 Oscillospiraceae bacterium | reverse complement strand
AAGCAGTCGCTGGACTATCTGAAAGCTCTGGGCTTTCCGGTGTCGGTCAGCTACCCGCTCCTGTCCGATTTTGCCGGGGTGGTGGAGGAGGTGCGCCGCATCGGAGCACACAATCCCGACTATTCCTTCGACATCGACGGGGCCGTCATCAAGGTGGACGACTTTGTCGACCGGGAGGTTCTGGGCGCTACGGCCAAGTTTCCCCGGTGGGCGGTGGCCTTCAAGTATCCGCCCGAGGAAAAGGAAACGACCCTGCGGGACATCGAGATTCAGGTGGGACGCACCGGCGCCCTGACCCCCACGGCAGTCTTTGACCCGGTAAGCCTGGCGGGCACCTCAGTGAGCCGCGCCGTACTGCACAATCAGGACTTCATCACCGAAAAGGACATCCGCATCGGCGACACCATTCTGGTGCGCAAGGCCGGCGAGATCATTCCGGAGGTGCTCCGGAGCGTTGCCCACGCCGAGGGAAGCGAGCCCTACCTGATTCCCCGGCGCTGTCCCGTCTGCGGCAGTGAAGCCGTCCGGGACGGGGACGAAGCCGTGATCCGCTGCGTCAACCCGGCCTGTCCCGCCACCGTCTGCCGCAACATCATCCACTTTGCCAGCCGGGGTGCCATGAACATCGATGGTCTGGGCCCCGCCATCGTGGAGAGCCTGCTGCAGAGCGGGCTGATTCACAGCTCCGCCGACCTGTACAGCCTGCGGCAGGAGCAGCTGGCCGGGCTGGACCGGATGGGCGACCTCTCCGCCCGGAATCTGGTGGAGGCCATCGACCGGAGCCGCCAGAGCGGACTGGCCCGGCTGCTGTACGGTCTGGGCATCCGGAACATCGGCGAAAAGGCCGCCAAGCTGCTGGCTGAGCGGTTCGGCAGCATGGATGCGGTGGAAGCCGCCACAGCGGAGGAAATCGCCGCCATCGACGGCTTCGGGGACACCATGGCTCAGAGCGTAGTGGACTATTTCTCCCGGCCCGAGACCCGGGGTGTGCTCGACCAGCTGGAGAGTGCCGGTGTCCGGATGACTGAGGAGCGCCGCCAGACCGGCGACCGGCTGACCGGAAAGACCTTCGTCCTCACCGGTACGCTGCCCACCTATTCCCGCAAGGAGGCCCAGGCTCTGATTGAGGCCCAGGGCGGCAAGGTCACCGGTTCGGTTTCCAAAAAGACCGACTATCTGGTGGCCGGAGAGGACGCCGGCAGCAAACTGACCAAAGCACAGCAGCTGGGCATCACCATCCTTACAGAGGACGAGCTGATGGCTCTGCTCTCATAAAACAAGTACCATCATTCTGTAAAAGCGAGGATTTAAGCATGGATATGGATCTCAAACGCCTGGCCAAGCTGTCCAGGCTCACCTTCACTCCCGAGGAAGAAGCCCGTTTCGGCGCCGAAATGGAGCGCATCGTCGCCATGGTGGCCCAGCTGCCCGATCTGGACGCCAGCGGCCCCCTGATCGACCCGGACAACCCCATGGAGTTCCGCAAGGACGAGGCGGAGCACCGCTTCACCCGGCAGGAGCTGCTGCAGAATGCCCCTGAGGTGCAGGCCGGCTGCATCGTTGTGCCCAAAATGGTCGATTGATGGAGGAAGATACAGATGGAACTTTACCGCCTGACAGCCACTGAGCTGTCTTCGATGCTCGCTGATAAAAAGGTTTCCAGCGCTGAGATCACCCGTTCGGTGCTGGATCGGATTGCTGCCCGGGATGAGGAAATCGGCGCCTACCTGACCGTGGACGCCGACGGTGCTCTGAAGCAGGCCGCCGCCGTGGACGAAAAGCGGATGCAGGGGGAGAGCCTGTCTCCGCTGGCCGGTATTCCGCTGGGCATCAAGGACAACATCTGCACCAGAGGTCTGCGAACCACCTGTGCCTCCAGAATGCTGGAGAATTTTGTCCCGCCCTACAACGCCACCGTCATCGAGAAGCTGCTGGCGCAGGACTATGTCTGCCTGGGCACGCTGAACATGGACGAGTTCGCCATGGGCTCCTCCACCGAGAACAGCTATTTCAAGAAGACCCGGAATCCCCACGACCTGGAGCGGGTTCCCGGCGGCTCCTCCGGCGGTTCTGCCGCAGCCGTGGCAGCCGGTGAAGCCATCGCCGCTCTGGGCTCCGATACCGGCGGCTCCATCCGTCAGCCCGCCTCTTACTGCGGCATCGTGGGCCTCAAGCCCACCTACGGCTCGGTTTCCCGGTACGGTCTGGTGGCCTTTGCGTCCTCTCTGGATCAGATCGGCCCCATGGGCCGCAGCGTCTCGGACGTGGCCATGCTCTATTCCGCCATCTGCGGCAAGGACCCCCACGATGTGACCTCGGTCCGCCGGGAGTATCCCGCCTTTGACAAGGCCATCAATCCCGATGTGAAGGGCCTGAAGATCGGCATTCCCGCCGAGTACTTCGGCGAGGGCGTTTCGGACGAGGTCAAGACCGCCGTCATGAACGCCGCCAGAGAATACGAAAAGCTGGGCGCCCAGCTGGTAGAGATCTCTCTGCCCAGCACCGGGTACGCCCTGGCTGCCTACTACATCATCGCGTCCGCCGAGGCTTCCTCCAACCTGGCCCGGTTTGACGGCGTCAAATACGGCTACCGCGCTTCCGGCTACAAAAACCTTGAAGAGCTGTACGAAAAGACCCGCAGCGAGGGCTTCGGCGCCGAGGTCAAGCGCCGGATCATGCTGGGCACCTACGTGCTGTCCTCCGGCTACTACGATGCTTACTACAAGAAGGCCAAGTTCACCCAGATGCTGATTCAGGAGCACTTCCGCAAGGCCTTTGAGAGCTGCGATGTGATCCTGACGCCCACTGCGCCGGATACCGCCTTTAAAATCGGCGAAAACATCAACGACCAGATCAAGATGTATATGAACGATATTCTGACGGTCACCGTCAACATTGCCGGCCTGCCCGCCATCAGCATTCCCTGCGGCACCGACAGCAAAAAGCTGCCCATCGGCTGCCAGCTGATCGGCGCCAAGTTCAGCGAGCAGACCCTGTTCAACACGGCTGCGGCTTATGAAGCCCATGTGGGCGGCTTTGACCTGGCGCTGGCCTGAACCACGAAGAAAGGATGACGGTGAAATGGATTATAAAGGATACGAAGTGGTCATCGGCCTGGAGGTACATGCCGAGCTGAACACCAAGAGCAAAATCTACTGCAGCTGCAAAAACGAATTCGGTCTGGAGGTCAACTCCCAGTGCTGCCCCATCTGCATGGGCATGCCGGGTACTCTGCCCACCCTCAACGAAAAGGTGGTGGAGTACGCCGTC
>JAQXNQ010000174.1 GCA_029098085.1 Oscillospiraceae bacterium | reverse complement strand
GATGTTAGTGATGATATATGCGGCACACGATGTGTGCTACAAGTTCGAGGTGCTGTAATTGCCTTTTCTCATCTTCGTAGTATCACGAACAGGAAAAGCGCGCTGCCGATAAGCGGTTGGCTCGGTTCCGGTTTTCAAGATAGCCAAAGAAACCGTCACTGTGCGAAGTGGCGGTTTTCTGCTTTTGGCGAGGGCGTTCTGCCCATATGAACAGCCGGAAGTTGTAAACTTTTTATGCTTTGGTTGCAAAGCGTGGGACTTATGCTATAATAGAGACAATCATTTCTGCCCGTTGTGGGGATATAAGATAACACCCCGGCTGTGCCGCGCCGGTGTCCGCGTGAGGTGCTGTTTCTTATGAAAACCTCTTTTTCCCGCAGCTTTTCCACGGTGGCTGCCATTTTGCTGGTGGCGCTGACGGTGCTGGGAGCTGCGCTGCAGATTCTTGCGAAGAATTTCCTGACGGAGCATACCTTTTCCGGTCTGGAGAAGGATGCCGGCGTCATTGCCAGTCTCGCCGCCTCCTACGCTGTGGACGGCACCCTGTCCAGCCGTCAGTTTCTGCTGAACCTGAACGTCGCTTCTCAGGTTTCCGATACCGACGCGGTGATCTGCGACAGCAGCGGCCGGGTGGTGGTCTGCTCCGATCAGCCCTACGGCTGCAAGCATCAGGGGCTGCAGGTGAACCGGGACTATCTTTACAAGGTGCTGCAAAACGGTGAGGATAAGGCCACGGGTCTGATCCGCGGACTGTATGATGACAGCCGCTTCATGGTCGCGCTGCCCATTTCTCCGGGGCAGAACACACCGGCCATCGGTATCGTTATCGTCTCCACCCCCGTCACCTCGACCAATGAGATTCTGGACAGGATCACGAATATGTTCCTGACCGCTTCCTTCGTGGTGGTGCTGGTGTCCGTGGCGGCAGTGACGCTCTTTGCCCGCCGGGAGAGCAAGCCCCTTCAGATCATGGCACGGGCAGCCAATGCCTTCGGTCATGGCGATCTGGAAGCGCGGGTTCGGGTGGAGGACGATTACAGCGAGGAAATGGCGGAGCTGGCGCTGGCCTTCAACAATATGGCCTCCTCCCTGCAGAAGAGTGAATATCAGCGGCAGGAGTTCGTTGCCAATGTTTCCCATGAGCTGAAGACCCCCATGACCACCATTTCCGGCTACATCGACGGGATTCTGGACGGCACCATTCCGGAAAACCGCCGGGAACATTACCTGCGCATCGTCTCCGAGGAGACAAAGCGCCTGAGCCGGCTGGTGCGCAGTATGCTGGATATCTCCCGGCTCCAGAGCGAGGGCGGCATCCCGGACGATAAGAAGATTCACTTCGATCTGGAGGAGTGCGCCGGGCAGGTGCTGCTCACCTTTGAAAAGAAGATCAATGATAAGCGCATCAACGTGAATGTGGATATGCCGGAGCATCCTGTTATGACCTTTGCCAATCAGGATTACATCACACAGGTGATCTACAATCTGCTGGACAATGCGGTGAAGTTCTGCCCCGAGGGAAAGGATCTGGGACTGACCATTCGGGAGGGCGGAAACAAGGCCTATGTGTCCGTGTCCAACGAGGGCGAGACCATTCCGCCGGAGGAGCTGCAGCTGGTCTTTGACCGGTTCCACAAGCTGGACAAGAGCCGTACCCAGAACCGGGACGGCTGGGGGCTGGGACTGTACATCGTCAAAACCATCGTGTGCAGCCACGGGGAGAACATCAGCGTCACCAGCCGGGACGGAAAGACGGAGTTTACCTTTACCATGCCGCTGGTGAACTGACCGGCTGTTGACCCCAATAAATTGGTATTCAGGCTGTCGGCTTTCATAAGCACACGGACAAATTCCAATTTACAGAACCGTTTCCCGTCATCCACCCGTAGGGACTGCCCTCCCGGGCAGTCCGCTCCCGCAGGGCAGACCCTGCGGCGGCGTAGATAGAAAACTCTGACGTCACAGCTGACGCCGTGCCCATGACAGCCCTTTATCGGCAAATTGTTGTATCTTATAGATGGTAGCCTCCGGCGGCTGTCTTTCTTGTTTCGGCAAGAAAGACAGGAAAGAAGCCGACCGGAGGCTACCAACAATAAGATAAAACAAATTTCCGATAAAGGGCTGTCATTGGCACCGCGTCAGCTGTGACGTCAGAGTTTTAT
>JAQXNQ010000173.1 GCA_029098085.1 Oscillospiraceae bacterium | reverse complement strand
CTGCGTCTGGACCACCACCTGCGACGGTATCACCGGCACCGTCACCGGCCATCCGCTGGCAGACTGGGAAGCCTTTAAGACCTATCAGTTCCCGGATCCGGATTACTGCACCGGCATCGGCCCCGTCAACTGGCGGAATATCAGGCAATGGGTCGAGGATACCCCCGACGCGCTCCACACCGCCGGCCTGCGGCACGGTCACACCTTTCTGCAGCTCTGCGACCTGCGGGGCTACGAAAACCTGCTCTGCGACATGATGGACGGGGAACCGCTGCTGGACGAGCTGATTGCCCGGCTGGAGCAGTTCAACCTCTCCATTGTACAGCATTATCTGGATTGCGGCGTGGATGTCATCTCCTACGCCGAGGATCTTGGCATGCAGGTGGGGCCCATGCTGTCGCCGGAAAATTTCCGCCGCTACATCAAGCCCTCCTACCGCCGGCTGATGCAGCCCGCCAAGGACAGGGGGCTCATCGTTCACATGCACTCCGACGGCGACATCCGGCTGCTGGCCGATGATCTGGTGGACAGCGGCGTTCAGATTCTGAACCTGCAGGACCTGGTCAACGGCATCGACTGGATCAAAGACCGGTTTGCCGGCAGAATCTGCATTGATCTGGACATCGACCGGCAAAACGTCACCCGCTTCGGCACGCCGGAGGACATCGACCGCCTGATCCGTCAGGAGGTCACCTCCATCGGCTCCCGGGCAGGCGGCCTCATGATGATTTTCGGTCTCTATCCCGGCACTCCTCTGGAAAATGTCAAAGCGCTGATGGATTCCATGGAGAAGTACATGGGGTATTATGACTAACAAAAAACGAAAGAAGGATTTTCATGGCAGAAGCCAGCAATCTGGTCAAGGCGATCCGTCTGGAATCGCCCTCCGTCATTCCCACCTCGGTCAGCATCCTCCCCGCCATGTGGATTCACCACGGCGATGACACCCAGCATCTGGTCCGGGAATTCCCCCAGTTTTTCCCCGAGAACTATTCGGTGGACTACAGTGACCCCAACGCCGTCGCCCACGGCACCTACAAGGCGGGCGAGCATGTGGATGAATGGGGCTGCGTCTGGTCCAATGTGGACGAAGGCATGGAGGCCATCGTCACCGGCCATCCGGTCAAAACCCCCGAGGATGTCTACAGCCTGGAAATCCCCAAAAACCGGGACGGACGGCTGCCCCACGGCTTCATGTATCTGCGGCTGCTGGATCTCTGCGGCTTTGAAAACGCCATGATGATGTTCGCTGAGGAAGGCGAAGAGATCGAAACGCTGATCAGCAAGGTGCTGCAGTACAACAAGTACCAGATCGAAGCGGTCATGGACAAGTTCGGCGACATCGCCTATTTCGGCGATGACCAGGGCATGCAGAAGGGTCTGGCCATCGGCCCCGAGCGTTGGAGAAAGTACCTGAAGCCCTGCTACAAAGAAATGTACGGCATGATCAAGCAGCGCCGCCCCGGCACCCTGATCTACATGCACACTGACGGCTGCATCCATGAAATCATGCCGGATCTGGTGGAATGCGGCGTTGACATGATCAACCCCCAGTTCCGGGCCAACGGTCTGGACAATCTGGTCCGGGTCTGCCGCAAGGAGCAGATCATCCCCATCAACCTGGATCTGGACCGGCAGCTCTTCCCCTTTGCCACCCGCTCTCAGATCTTCGACCATGTGGCGGAATGTGTGGAAGCCCTTTACCTGCCCCAGGGCGGTCTCTCCCTGAACGTGGAGCTGAACTACGAGATTCCCATCGACAACTGCGCTGCCATTCTGGAAGCGCTGGAGAAGTACCGGCATTACAAGGGCTGATCCCGCCTGATGGAACGCGGGTTGGTTGTGCTCCCGCACGCATGAGATGCCCATAGCCCAAACGACTGTTGCTGCGCAGCATGCTGTCCCGAAAGGAGGTATGCTGCGCTTTTATACTGCCGCCATGTCCGCCTCCCCGGTATCCCCTGACCTTCAAAAGTCCGGCATGCAGCCGGGCTTTTCAGCGTGTCGATAAAGGTAATGCTTATCGACAGGTTGCACAAATAAAGTTTTACTCGATTTTTTTCAAAAAATCGCGGATTCCAAAGGCAGAGCCTTGGTCGCGCTCCGCAGAGCGCGAAATCCTGCTCCTCCGCGCCC
>JAQXNQ010000172.1 GCA_029098085.1 Oscillospiraceae bacterium | reverse complement strand
GCACAGTTTGTCAAGATCTTCACCTCATCACGGCCGTCCCTGCGATTTTGAGCGGCCTGGTTGTTCTATTAAGTATTATAGCACAAAACCTGCTGCTTAGGGGACATTTTACAGAAAAATTTGTGTTTTCCCCGGTTCTTTCCTGTGGACTTTTTCAGCATCCTTTGCTATAATAGAGGTATCACAGCATCGAACAAAAATTCTATGGAGGAAGCCCATGAGTCCGTCCAATTTTTTCGCCCTGATTCTGCGCATGAAATTCATCGACCGCTGGGGGCTGATGCGCGGCTCCTTCAGCGATGATCTGGAGGAGCACTGCTTTGAGACCGCCGTCATCGCCCACTGTCTGTGCACCATCGGCAACACCGTCTACCACCGGCAGCTGGACGCCGGACGCTGCGCCGTACTAGCTCTGTACCACGACGCCACCGAGATTCTCACCGGTGACATGCCCACCCCGGTCAAGTACTACAACCCTGCTCTCCGGGCCATGTATCAGGAGGTGGAGGACGCGGCGGCCAGGCAGCTGGTCTCCCAGCTGCCGGACGAGATGCGGCCGGTTTATGAGGAAATCTTCTCCCAGAACGGTGAGGGGGACGAAGCTCTCCGACCCTATGTAAAGGCCGCCGACCGGCTGGCCGCCCTGATCAAGTGCATTCAGGAGGAAAACTCCGGCAGCCGGGAGTTCTCCGGAGCCAAGGCCGCCTCCCTGAAGGCGCTGGAGCAGTCTCCCCTACCCGAAACCGAATATTTCATCGAGCATTTTCTGCCGGCATTCTCCATGAACCTGCAGCAGCTGACCCTGGGCGAAACCCCCTGACCACTGAAAGGAAGATGAAAATGGAAGCCATGCTGAACACCCTGACCTCCCTGCGTGCGTCGCTGGAGAACCTGCCTGAGCTGGATCTGACCGCCCTTCCCCCCGATACCCTGGTCTTCACGGTGGACATGAACCGGGGCTTCACCGAGCAGGGCCCTCTCAGCAGCCCCCGCACCGCCGCCATTCTCCCGCAGACAGCCGCTTTCCTCCGGCGCTGCCGGGAAGCGGGACTGCGGGTATACGGCATCTCGGACACCCATCCGGAAGACAGTCCGGAATTTCAGTCCTATCCGCCCCATTGCGTACAGGGAACGGCGGAATGCGAGCTCTCTCCCCTGCTGCTGCCCTTTGTGGAGGAGGTGCTCCCCAAAAACAGCACCAACGCCCTCTTTGAAGCACCCATCCGGGCGCTGTGCGAATCCGCCTCCCGGATTGTGGTCACCGGCTGCTGCACCGACATCTGCGTCTGCCAGTTTGCCGTGGGCCTCAAGGCCTGGGCCAACGCCCAAAACCGGGCACTGCAGGTGCTGGTGCCGGTCTCCCTCTGCGAGACCTTTGACGGCCCCGGCCATGACGGTGAGCTGATGAACCTCGTCGCCTTCTCGATGATGGCCGCCGCGGGCGTTACCCTGACAAAATGAGCGCGCCTCAGAGGGAGCGGACCATCCTCCACTGCGACTGCAACGGCTTTTTCGCCTCGGTGGAGTGCACCTTCCGCCCCGAACTGAAAAAGGTGCCGATGGCGGTCTGCGGCGACCCGGAGAGCCGCCATGGCATCATCCTGGCCAAAAACGAGCTGGCCAAGGGCTTCGGCGTCCAGACGGCGGAGACCATCTGGCAGGCGAAGCAGAAATGTCCCGATCTGGTGCTGGTTCCGGCGCGGCACGGGGTCTACCGGGAGTTTTCCCGGCGGGTCAACGCCATCTACTGCCGTTACACCAGCCAGGTGGAGCCCTTCGGCATCGACGAGTCCTGGCTGGATGTGACCGCCAGCCGGCTGCTGTTCGGCGAGGGAAAGGTCATCGCCGACCGGCTCCGCAGGGAAGTGAGGGAAGAAACCGGGCTGACCATTTCGGTGGGGGTCTCCTTCAATAAAATCTTCGCCAAGCTGGGCAGCGACTACAAAAAGCCCGACGCCACCACCGTCATCTCCCGGGACAACTATCAGCAGATCGTCTGGCCGCTGCCGGTGACCGATCTGCTCTATGTGGGCAGGGCAGCGGCGGAAACACTGCATCGGATGGGCATTCATACCATCGGCGAGCTGGCCCGGTTCGACCCCCGGATTCTCCAGGGAAAGCTGGGCAAGATGGGAGAGCAGCTTTCCCGCTACGCCCGGGGTGAGGATCAGAGCCCGGTGGCGGAGTTCGGCGCCCAAAGCGATGCCAAGTCGGTGGGCAACGGCATGACCTTTCCAAAGGATCTGCTGGGCCGGGAGGAAATCGCCCCTCAGGTGCTGGCCCTCTGCGATCAGGTGGCTGCCCGGCTGCGGAAGCACGGCTACGAAGCCGCCACCGTCACCGTTGCGCTCAAGGATCCGTCCTTTCATCTGATCTCCCGGCAGCGTACCCTGACCCTGCAGACCGATCTGGCCCGGGAGCTGTACCTGACGGCCATGGACATCCTGGATCAGAGCTGGGATTACCGCCTGCCCGTCCGGGCCATCACCATCACCGCCTCCGGCTTTGACCATGGCGACGTAGCGGAGCAGCTCTCCCTCTTTTCCGGCGCCCAGAAGCATCTGGATCAGCAGAAGCTCCGCCGGCTGGAGGGCGCCATGGACGGCATCCGGCAGAAATACGGCGGGGACGCGGTTTCCTTCGCCAGACTGATGGAAACAGAAAAGCCCTCCGAAAGCGGCGAACAGAAAGAAAAAGGCTGAGAAGCAGATGTCTTCTCAGCCTCAGTCTGTCGAAAAAGTGGTTTGCAGGAAAAAGTTGCACAAAAGAGGCAACGTGTATGCCCGCTGGAAGCGGGCATGGCTTTGTCCAGTTGGTATCTTGCGGCCTACGGGCCGCGCTTTTTTTATGATTTATTGTCCGCGCCGGGCGCGGAGGAACAGGATTTCGCGCTCTGCGGAGCGCGACCAGGGCGCTGCCCTGGACCTG
>JAQXNQ010000171.1 GCA_029098085.1 Oscillospiraceae bacterium | reverse complement strand
TGCCGGCCATGCCGCCGGGGGTACGGTTGGGCCTTTCCAATATCGTGACGCTCTACTGCGTTTTCTTTCTGGGCTGGCGGGAAGCGCTGACCATCGCCTGCCTGAAGTCCGGCTTTGTGCTTCTGACCCGGGGCGCCGCCGCCGGATTCATCAGCCTCAGCGGGGGACTGCTGTCGGTGCTGGTGATGCTGCTGACTGCCCGGACGGATAAGCTCTCCATTCTTTTTAAAAGCGTGCTAGGTGCCCTGGCCCATAATCTGGGGCAGCTGCTGGCGGCCTTTCTGTATCTGCAGTCCGCCTATGTGTTTTACTACGCGCCGGTGCTGGCCCTGTCCGGCATCCTGATGGGCTCGCTGACTGCTTTGCTGACGCGGGCCGTTCTGCCGGCTCTCCGGCGGATTTCCGGGAGATGAGCCGGTTGACGGTCGACAGCTGACAGAAACGCTGCCGGTTGTCCATTGTCAATCGTTCATTGATAAACGTTTTGTGCGGGGAGCCGCATAATCTCAACAAGCAAGGAGAATCCAGATGCTAAAACTCAACGGAGTGAAGTTGTTTCACTACAAAAACTCCAAAGACGCTGAGACAGTGGATATCCCGCTGCCGCCCACCGTTACCATTCCGCTGCTGCAGCACATGGGCGTGGGCTGCAGCCCCGTGGTGGCCGTGGGAGATACGGTCAGGGTCGGGCAGCTGATCGGCGACAGCGAGGCCGCCTTTTCGGTGCCGGTGCACAGCTCGGTGGCCGGCACGGTTACGGCCATCACTGAATATGTGGCTTCCACCGGCAAAACGGAAAAGCAGGTGACCATCAAGGTCGCGCCCGAGCAGGAAACCATTGAGGCAGGCCCGGTGGAGGTCACCGATCAGGCTTCGCTGGTGGCGGCTGCCCGGGCAGCCGGTCTGGCTGGTCTGGGCGGTGCCGGCTTCCCCACCCACATCAAGCTGGCCTATAAGGACATCGACCGGGTGGACGCGCTGGTTATCAACGGCGCCGAGTGTGAGCCCTATATCACCTCCGACTACCGGGAGATGATGGAAGCGCCCGACGATATCATCGGCGGCGTGGAGCTGGTGAAGAAGTGCCTGGGCATCGCCAACGCGTACATCGGCATTGAGGACAACAAGCCGGATGCCATTGCGCTGCTCAACAGCAAGGTCGCCGGCAAGGAGGGCATCCGGGTGGAGGCGCTGTCCAGCCTGTATCCCCAGGGTGCTGAAAAGGTGCTGATCTACAACACCACCGGCCGGATCATCGAAGAGGGCGAGATTCCCGCGGACAAGGGCGTCATCGTCATGAACATCACCACCATCGCCAACCTGTACCGCTATGTGCGCACCGGCATGCCCCTGACCCACAAGCGGATCACGGTGGACGGCAATTATGTGAAGAACCCCATGAATGTCCGGGTGCCTCTGGGCACCAGCATCTCCTATGTGCTGAACTTTGCCGGCGTTCCCATGGAACCGGCCCGCAAGGTGCTCATGGGCGGCCCCATGATGGGCATGGCGGTGTATGATCTGAACGCGCCCATCATCAAAAACAACAACGCCATTCTGCTGCTGGATGAGAAGGAAGCGGTTTTGCCCCGAACCACCGCCTGCATCCGCTGCGGCCGGTGCATCGATGCCTGCCCGATGAACCTGATGCCCGCCGCGCTGGAGCGCGCCTACGATCAGGGGGACGAGGAGCGGCTGAAAAAGCTGAAGGTCAACCTCTGCATCAACTGCGGCTGCTGCACCTATGTCTGTCCCGCCAAGCGCCACCTGGCTCAGAAAAACCAGCTGGCCAAGGGCCTTCTGCGGAAAAAATAATCCGCTTTGTCTGTGCTTTGCGGGCTGTTTTCTGCCCGTCCCGAATTTCCTTTTGAAAGGATGGACCTGTTCATGAATCAATTGATCGTGTCGCCCTCTCCCCATACGCGGAGCGACGTCACCACCCGGCGGATCATGCTGGATGTGATCATCGCCCTGTGTCCGGCGCTGATTGCCGCCGTGATCCTGTTCGGCTACCGGGCGCTGCTGCTGACCGCCGTCTGTGTGGGCAGCTGCGTGCTGCTGGAATATCTCTGCCGCCTGCTGATGAAGCGGGAGCAGACCATCGGCGACCTGAGCGCCGTCGTCACCGGCATGCTGCTGGCCATGAACCTGCCGGCGGGCATTCCGCTGTGGATCGCCGTTTTCGGCTGCTTTATCGCCATTGTGGTGGCCAAGCAGCTGTTCGGCGGCATTGGCCAGAACTTCGCCAACCCCGCCATCACCGGCCGTGTGATCCTGCTGGCTTCCTTTTCCGGTTACATGACTACCCGTTCGGTCCCTCAGAATTATCTGGGCGTGGATGCCATTGCCTCCGCCACTCCGCTGGTGCAGCTGAGCAAGGGCGCTGAGACCTCCAGTCTGCTGCAGATGTTCCTGGGCGTCAAGTCCACCTGTGCCATCGGCGAGGTCAGCGCGCTGGCGCTGCTGATCGGCGGCGTGTATCTGGTGGTGCGCCGGGTCATCAAGCCCACCACCCCTCTGATTTATATCGGCACCGTTTTTGTGCTGACCGGTCTGCTGGGTCAGAATCCTGTGGCGCAGATCCTGTCCGGCGGTCTGATGCTGGGCGCCATCTTCATGGCCACTGATTACGCTACCACCCCCGCCACCGCCCTGGGCAAGGTGATCTTCGCTCTGGGCTGCGGCATCATCACCGTCCTGATCCGTCTGTACGGCGGCTATCCGGAGGGCGT
>JAQXNQ010000170.1 GCA_029098085.1 Oscillospiraceae bacterium | reverse complement strand
ATGAGTGGTACCAGTCCGCAAGAAGCTCGTAAGAGGTTCGCGCTTAGCTGCGCTGAGCTGCAGCTTTCGCGTGAGCGAAAGCGATGGAACTTTAAATGCTTTGGCAATCCAACGAAAGCTCGGTCTTTGTTTATGCAAGCTGCTTACCGTCAGCAATCAGATTTCCGGATACTCAATCCGTACCGGCTGACCGGTGGCGGCGGACTGGATGGCAGCCCGGCAGGCGGTGACGGTTTTGGCTCCCTCCATGGACTTGACCGGCATCTCCCCTCCGGCCAGCAGGGCGTTCAGGAAAAACTCGATTTCGGAGGCGGCGTTGTGGTTGTCGACATTGACCGGGAGAATGCTGGGGGTGGTGAAGTCTCCCTTGCCGTCCGGAGCGGTCTTGTCGATCTGGAACAGCTGCATGGTGTCGGAGGTGTTGTCGCAGATGATGGTGCCCTCGGTGCCGTAAAAAACCGAGCGCATGGTGTAGCTTCTGCGGCAGCCGATGGAGCCGAAGACCTTGCCCGCCACATCCCCCGGGAACTTGAACAGGGCGACGGTGCAGTCGTTGGTGGGCCAGTCGGTCAGGCATTTGTGGTTGGCGTAGGCAAAGGTCTCGACGGGATCCCCGGCGATCCACCGGAGCAGATCCACCGCATGGCAGGCGCCGCCGATGAAGCCGTCCCGCTCGGGAATCACCCGCCAGTCGTCCCGGCCCCGGGCGTGGTCATAGTTGTGGGCATACTCGCTTTCCACAAAGAAAAGCTCGCCGATGGCGCCGGAGCGGATCAGGTCTCTGGCCTGCCGGAAGGCGGGGGTGAAGCGGCAGATCTGGCCGATCATCAGCCTGCGGCCGGTCTCCTTTTCGGCCTGCATCATCTCCACGCATTCCTCCACCGAGAGGGCCATGGGCTTTTCGCAGAGGACATCCTTTCCGGCCCGGAGGAAGGCGGCGGTCATCTCTCCGTGCAGGGGATCGGGCGTGACGATGATGGCGGCGTCCACGGCGGGATCCCGGACAAAATCCATGTAGTCATGGGTGATGCGGGGAACCTGCAGAGCATCCCTTGCATCCAGCAGCACGTCATCGTGAATGTCGCAGACGCCGTACAGCACCGCCTGTCCATGGGCGCAGACACCCTCCATATGGCGGCGGGCCATGGGGCTGCAGCCGATGACCACAATGTTCAGTTTGTTATCGGTCATGAAAACCATCCTTTCCGGTTTGCCTTGCTTTTATCTCTATTATAGTGGTATAATGGGCGCAGCGCAACAGATAAACGTTTGAAAAAATCATCTTTTTGTTTGATGGAGGACAGATGTTTACAAAGTATCAGAAGCATGGCCCCTCCGGGGAAATGATGGTCACCGCCGCCGGGAGCGATTATGACCTGCAGCCGGGAGCCCGCTACGGCCCGGTGATCCGGAACATCTACATCATTGAATGCTGCACCGAGGGGCTGGGAACGGTGAAGGTCAACGGCCGGGTGTTCCCGGTGCAGGCGGGGGACTGCTACATCCTGCTGCCCGGCGATACCGTTGTGCACACCGCTGATCCGGTGACGCCCCGGCGGGGCTACTGGTGCGCCATGGACGGCCTGCGGGCGGGACGGTATCTGTCCATGGCGGGCATCCGCTCGGACGCGCCCTTTGCGCCGCCTGAGGCCTTTGAGCTGATCGCCGGTCAGCTGGAGCAGCTGTTCCGGATGCGGGAGGAAAGCGACCCCGGAGCGGATCTCCGGCGCAGCGCCTGCATGTACGCTATTTTCGGCGAGCTGCTCCGCCGGAGGGAGGTCGCCGTGGATCGCGACAGCATGATCAAAAAGGCGGTCAGCATCATGGAAGCCCGGTATGACCAGCCCCTGACCGTGGAGGAGCTGGCTTCGGACGTGGGACTGGAGCGGTGTTATTTTTCCACCCTCTTCAAGGCGGGCACCGGCTCCTCGCCCCATCAGTATCTGACCGCCCTGCGGCTGGAGAAGGCCTGTCTGCTGATGGATCAGGGCTGTACCATAGCCGGGGCGGCGGAGGCGGTGGGGCTGGCTCCGGAGAACTTTTCCCGGCTGTTCCGCCGTTATCTGGGCATGACGCCGGGTGATTACCGGCGAAAGGCGGGGCGGTGACCCTCCGGGGTTCCCCTTTCAGCGGCGGCGGGAAACGCCCGTTGCAGGGAACAAAGCTGTTGGTCAGGATGGCGATGAGCCGCTCCCGGGGCGAATCGATGATGCGGCAGCCGGTGACGCCCGCCGCGTTGCAGCCCAGCCCCATCATCATGGTCAGGGACTGCTTGCCGCAGGCTCTGCAGCACTGAAAGCAGCGGTCCAGATTGAAGGCCACTCGGGGCAGATAGCCGAAATCCTCCAGCAGGGTAAAGAGCGGGAAAAAGATGGCCATGGGCGGCAGCATCACCGAAACCACCCAGGCCACCACCCGGTATCCGCCGTGAATCAGCAGCCCGGTCAGCGGGGCGGGGGCGTGCAGCGCCTCCATGGCGGCGGCCAGCAGCTCCTCCAGCCGGAACAGCGCCCTGCCCAGCAGCTCGGAGGGGTAGTTGGCGCCGGTGATGGTCAGCCAGAAGATGCCCAGCAGCATCAGCAGCATGATGGGGAACCCGGTGACCCGGCTGGTGAACAGCCGGTCCAGCATCCGGTCCCGGCGGTCGGAGGACGGCGTGCGGAAGGAGACCGTCTCGCTGCAGAGCTCCGCCGCCCGCCGGACAGGGGCGGCTGCCAGATCGTCCCGGAGCTGTCCGGGAGAGATACCGGCCTGCCGGATCATCGTCCGGGCCTTGAGCAGGGTCAGACTGACCAGCGGATCCTGCTGCAGACGGAGGGCCTCCGGCGGGCTGCCGCCCAGCAGCTGCAAAGCCAGCCACCGGGCCCGGAGGGGCTCCGTGCCCTGCTGCTCCAGAGCCGGGGTGAGAGACTGCAGCGCCTGCTCCAGATAGCCCGGATAGGAGACCGGCGGGCTCTGACGCCGCACCGGCTGCTCAAAAAGCCCCTGCAGCGCCTCCATCAGCGCATCCAGCCCCGCACCGGAGCGGGCAGCGGTGCCGATGACCGGCACGCCCAGCAGCTCCGACAGCTTTTCCAGATCGACCCGGATGCCTCTTTTTTCCGCTTCGTCCATGAGGTTGACGCTGACGGCCACCCTCGGCGCCGCCTCCATGACCTGCAGCACCAGATTCAGGTTCCGCTCCAGACAGGACGCGTCGCAGACCACAATCACCGCGTCGGGGCTGCCGAAGCAGATAAAATCCCGGGCGGCCTCCTCTTCGGCGGACCGGGCCCGCAGGGAATAGCAGCCCGGCACATCCACCAGCACATAGTCCTGTCCCTGCCGCCTGCAGGAGCCCTGGGCGTTGGCGACGGTTTTGCCGGGCCAGTTGCCGGTGTGCTGCCGGAGGCCGGTGAGGGCGTTGAAGATGGTGCTTTTGCCCACATTGGGATTGCCCGCCAGCGCCACGATCCGGTCCGATTCCGCCTTCTTCTGCACGGTCAGAGCGTCGGCTCCGGCGGAAAAGAGCTCCGCCGCGGTCATGGGCGTTCCTCCTGCCGGATGCGGACGGAAGCCGCGTCCCGCTTCCGCAGGGCGATGACGGTTCCCCGGATCCGGTAAGCGGTGGGATCCCCCAGCGGGCTTTTCTCCAGACACTGCACCGCCGTGCCCCGGATCAGTCCCAGATCCTGCAGCCTTCTCCGCATCTCCCCAACCGTGTCCAGACCGCAGACGACGGCGGTTTGCCCGGGGCGCAGAGAAGTCAGCTGCCCTTCATGTATCATAGACGGTTCACCTCCAGAATCCTTAAGATGGCGGGTGTTTGCCGCCACCATAGAGTATGCGCAGGGGCGGGGAGGGGTGAAAAAAGCCCCGCCTCCCTGTGGGAAGCGGAGCTTCAGCGTGTTAAAGTCACCACTGATTGGTAACTTACACAAATAAGGGATTTGCTTTCAATTGGTTGCCAAGGCATTTAAGGTTCCATCGCTTTTGCTCACGCGAAAGCTGCAGCTCAGCGCAGCTAAGCGCGAACCTCTTACGAGCTTCTTGCGGACTGGTACCACTCATCGACCTTTGCCAAGGATTATGGGTCAAGGGGCTTGCTCCTTGCGGGTCCTCGACACAGCCTTCGGCC
>JAQXNQ010000169.1 GCA_029098085.1 Oscillospiraceae bacterium | reverse complement strand
AAATGTCCAGCGGATACGACGGAAAAATACAGCTCGTCCCTTTTGGGTTCCTGCCGGTTTTCATGATACGCAAACCAGGCGGAAATCCTTCTCAAACAGGTTCCGATACGCTTCGGCAAGCCTGCCTGCCGGCGCCGGCTGTATCAAGCACAAACCGCCGAAGGCACGCAGCCTCCGGCGGTTTGTCATACCAGGCGATCAAAGCCGCCCGTACATTTCGGTATATACATGCAGTTTTTCAGCAAGCTGCGGAGAAGCCTCGCCCTTCAGCATCCGCCACTGCCAGTTGCGGCCGCTGGTGCCAGGCTCGTTCATGCGGCTCTCGGCTCCCAGCTCCAGGCAGTCCTGCATCTGCACCATAAAGGTGTCAGCCACGCTGGACATACCGCCCCGGATGATGCCCCAGACAAAGCCTTCTTCGTCATTGAGACCCAGATACCGTTTGGCGTCGGCGATATCCTCCGGAGCGGCCTTCTCTCTCCACTGGACAACGGTTTCGTTGTCATGGGTGCCCACATAGCAGACGCAGTTGCGCTCGTAGGTATGGGGCAGGTAATTGCTGGGCTCGCGGGAATCAAAGGCAAACTCCAGCACCTTCATGCCGGGAAGGCCGGAATCCCGCAGCAGCTGCCGGACCTCTTCGGTCAGATAGCCCAAATCCTCAGCGATGAAATCCAGACCGTGGAACCAGCTGGTCAGCACGCCCACCAGCTCCATCCCCGGTCCCTTGCGCCAGCGGCCGTCCTTGGCGGTGGCTGCGCCGTAGGGAACGGCCCAGTAGCTCTCCAGGCCGCGGAAGTGGTCAATGCGGATGACGTCGAAAAGGCGGCTGGCTCCCTCCACCCGGCGGATCCACCAGCCAAAGCCATCGGCCCGCATCCGGTCGTAGTCGTAGAGGGGGTTGCCCCAGAGCTGGCCGTCCGCGCTGAAGGAATCCGGCGGTACACCCGAAACCTCGGTGGGCACCAGTCCCTCGCCCAGCTGGAAAAACGTCGGTTCCGCCCAGATGTCAGCGGAATCCATGGCTACATAGATGGGCAGGTCACCAATAATCCGCAGCCCCAGCGAATGAATGTAATCCCGCAGGGCATCCCACTGCCGGAAGAACAGGTACTGCAGATAGGTATAAAAGTGTATGTCCTCCTCCAGCTCCCGGCGATACCGCTCCATTGCTTCAGGTTTTCTCAGACGGATATCCTCATCCGGCCACTCCAGCCAGCTCTTCATGCCGAAGTGCCGCTTCACCGCCATGTAAAGAGCATAGTCCGGCAGCCAGGACCGGGTCGCCGAAAAGCGTTCGACCGCCTCCCGATCCCTGTGGAAGCCCTTCCGGAAAGCCTTCCGCAGAACAGCGTCACGGGCGTTGTAGATCTTTCCGTAGTCCACCCGCCGGGGATCGCTGCCCCAGTCGATGGCGGAAAGCTCCTCCCGATCCAGCAGCCCATCCTCAGCCAGCAGATCCAGATCGATGAAATAGGGATTTCCCGCAAAGGAAGAGAAGCTCTGATACGGACTGTCGCCGAAGCTGGTGGGGCCCAGCGGCAGCAGCTGCCAGTATTTCTGTCCGGCGGCGCTGAGAAAATCGGCAAAGGCGTAGGCTTCCTTCCCCAGAGTGCCGATGCCGTACGGGGAGGGCAGAGAGGAGATGTGCAGCAGGATGCCGCTTTTTCGATCCATAAAGATTTCCCTTTCAGTTTTTGCGTAAGAAGCGGGTCATCCCTTGACCGCTCCGGCGGCGACGCCCTTGATGATGTACTTCTGGCAGCAGATGTACACAATAATAATGGGGAGAATCGCCATCATAATGATCGCCATGGTGGCGCCCAGGTCCACCGTACCGTAGCTGCCCTTCAGATACTGCACATGAATGGGAATGGTGCGGTAAAGGGTGATGTCCAGCACCAGATAGGGAAGCAGATAGTCGTTCCAGACCCACATCAGCTCCAGAATGCCGACGCTGATCAGGGTGGGCTTCAGCATGGGCAGCACCACCATAAAGAAGGTGCGCACCGGGCCGCAGCCGTCAATGGCAGCCGCTTCCTCAATTTCCAGCGGAAGGCCCTTGATAAAGCCGGTGAACATGAAGATGGCCAGACCTGCGCCGAAGCCCAGATAGATAACCGGAATGGTCCAGGGGGTGTTGAGCATCAGGGAATCAGCGGTAGAGGTCAGGGTGAACATGACCATCTGGAAGGGAACGATCATGCTGAACAGGCAAAGGTAATAGAAGAATCTGGAGAAGCCGCTGCCCACCCGGACGATATACCAGGCGGCCATGGAGCAGCCCAGCAGAATCAGGACGGTGGAAACCGACGAGATATAGACGCTGTAGCCGGCGGACTTCAGGAAGGGATAGTTGCCGAAGGTCAGACCCTTGGCATAGTTGTCAAAGCCCACAAAGGAGCTGGCATCGGGAAAAGCAAAGACGCTCTGATTGATGGAGCCGTTGCTCTTAAAGGAGTTGAGGACAACCTCGGCGACGGGCCAGAGCCATGCAAGACAGATCACCGCAAAGACAATGGTCAGCACCATGCTGGCAGGGGAGTATTTCTTTTCCTTCTCCATTACTGCTGGACCTCCTTTCTGCGGGTCAGGGCCTGCTGGGTCAAAGCCAGAACCGCCACCAGAATAAAGAAGATGACAGCCTTGGCCTGGGCGACGCCATGCCAGTTCTTGTTGATATTATAAGTGGAGTAGATGTTCAGAGCCAGCAGCTCGGACAGGTTGACCTTGGTGTCGCCCTGAATAACCTGTGGCAGACCGCCGGTCAGAGCCAGGTTCTGGTCAAACATCTTGAAGGAGTTGGTCAGGGTCAGGAAGGTGCAGATGGTGATGGAGGGCATCACATTGGGGATAATGACCCGGGTCAGAGTCTGGAAGCCGTTGGCGCCGTCGATCCTGGCAGCCTCCAGCATATCCTCCGACACGGCCTGCAGTCCGGCGATGTAGATGATCATCATGTAGCCGATCTGCTGCCAGGCCACCAGAATGACCAGACCCCAGAAGCCGTAGGTGGCATTGGCGGTCAGGTAGGTGTTGTACTGCTTGAGGATGCCGTCAAAGATCATCGACCAGATATAACCCAGCACCACGCCGCCGATCAGATTGGGCATGAAGAAGATGGTCCGGAACAGGTTGGAGCCCCGCATCTTCTGAGTCAGGCCGTAGGCGATCATAAAGGCCAGCAGGTTGATCAGAATGATGGAAACCAGGGCAAAGGCCGCCGTGTTCCAGAAGGCATGGCGGAAGCTGGGATCCTCAAAGACCTTGACATAGTTGGCAAGGCCCACCCATTTGGCGTCCCTGGGGGTGTTGAAATTGCAGAACGAAAGATAGATGCCCTGAAGGAAGGGCCAGACAAAGCCGATGCAGAAGCAGACAAATGTCGGCAGAATAAACAGCGGGAACCACCGCTGAATGGGGCGGCGGATCAGCTGACCGTTCAGGGAGTTGCTGTCATGTTTCTTCTTACGCAAAAGATTTTCCTCGCTTTCCATATGACGGTGTTGGCGGAACCGTCGGCAAGCCATAACGGGAACCGCACAAGACAAGCCGCAGCAGCGCGGTATTTCTCTGTTCCGCACCGCTGCGGCGCATTCCTTCATCGTTTCCCTTGTCTTTCCCCGCTTATTTCCGTGTCCGCTCCTGTCTGTGTCTGCGGAGCTGGGAGAAACGGCAGGGCCTCCTCCCCGGCCCGGGCTTTATTTATCAGGATCAGCCGTTCTGAGTCTTGTACTCAATGGCCCAGCCATCCACAAAGGCGGTCTTGACGGCATCCCAGTTGGCGTCGCTCTGATCGGAGGAGTAAGCGGCCAGTGCGGTAACCAGACCGGCTCTCCAGCTATCCACGTTGGGCGTGTAGTTGAAGGCCCAGGTGACAGTGTAGTTGCCGTTGGCGATCAGCTCGTTGGCATCGGCAAAGAAGACGTTCTCGGGGGTCTTGGCGTTCTTGAAGGGGATGGGGCCAAACTGCTCGGCCATCATGGTGGTGCCTTCCTCAGAGGTCACAACCCACTTCATGAAGTCCAGAGTGGCCTGAATATCCTTCTCGGAAGCCTGGCTGTTGACGGCCCAGCAGTTCTCGGTGCCGCAGCAGAGAGCGGCGTTTTCCTCGCCGTCCACACCGCAGTAGATGGGGATCATGGCCAGATCGTCAGCGGACATGCCGCCCTCCAGCAGGCCGGAGTATTCCCAGGTGCCGTTCTGATAGAAGACAGCCTTGCCTTCCACGAACTCAGCCTTGGACTCGTCGCCGGTCTTGGCGTTGAGCTCGGTGGGAGCGCAGGTGGAATTGTTGATATACAGATCCCAGATGTCTCTGTAGTTGTCCAGATAAGCGCCGGTGATGGTGGCGGGCTGCTCGGTCACGCCGTCATCGCGGAACTCGTAGTAGAGGGGCATGTTGGCCAGATGGCCCGAGAATCTCCAGGAGGAGGAAGGATCCAGACCGGCGGAGGAGAAGGCGGAGAAGCCCAGCTCGTCGCTGCGGCTGGTGATGTCTTCAGCAACGGTCTTCAGGGAGTCGAAGTTGTTGATATCCGACAGGGAGTAACCGGCCTCTTCCAGCAGAGCAGTGTTGACGATGATGCCGAACGCCTCGTAGCAGTAGCCGATGGCCTTCAGCTCGCCGTCCTCGTTGTACAGGTTGAAGTCGCTGGTGGTCATTTCCTTCACCACATCGGTGTCGGTCAGATCCAGGCAGTAGTCATTCCAGTCGGCCAGGCCCTGGGCGTTGCCGCACTGGAACAGGGTGGGAGCGCCGCTCTTGCCCATCTGGGCGTTGAGGGTGGTGGAGTAATCGCCGGAGGCGGCGGTGACAACCTTCACCGGTACGCCGGTCTGCTCCTGATAGGTCTTGGCCAGCTCCTGCCAGGCGGCGTCAGCCTCGGGTTTGAAGTTCAGGTAGTAGACAGAACCGGTGCTGCTTTTGCCGCCGCAGGAGGCCAGGGTCAGGGTCATGGCTGCGGTCAGAGCCAGAACAATGAATTTTTTCATAATACAATCTCCTTTTTCATTTGTTTTGCCCCACGATGGGAGTCATTATTCTCACGCCGTCCGGCGGGAAAATCAGATTTTTCGGATGCTGCCGCCTTCTCTCAGTCTGGCGTCCAGCAGCAGCTGGCGGGGCTCTCCCCGCCCTTCGATCAGTTCCAGCAGAAGGTGTACGCTTTCTCTGCCCATCTCCTCCGCCGGCTGCACCATGGTCGTCAGGGTGGGGATGGTGTATTCGGACATCTTCAGGCCGTCGATGGCGATGACCGAGCAGTCCTCCGGCACCCGTCGACCGTGGTCGGTGAGGGCCTTGACGGCAGCGATGGCCATGGTGTCCGACAGGGCGAAGACGGCGGTGAAGTCCGCCCCCTGTTCCAGCAGCCGCTCCATACCGGCATAGGCCTCGGGCATTTCAAAGCAGCCGCCGGTCTCGGCAAGCAGAGCCGGGTCAAAGGGGATGCCGTGATCCGCAAGGGCCGCCAGATATCCTTTGTACCGCAGCTCGCTGATGGAATGGTCAGCGCAGCCGGGAAGCAGAGCGGCGATCCGTCGGTGTCCCAGCCCGATCAGGGTGTCCACCGCCTGACGGGCCGTTTCAAAGTCATCGATGGAAACCGAGGAGTAGTCGGTGTCCTTCAGGGATCCGAAGCGGTTGGTATAGGAGCAGCAGACATAGGGCACGCCCAGAGGGCCCAGTTCGCTGGGCGTGTAATCAAACCGTCCGCCCAGAAAAATAATGCCCCGCAGCTTTTTCTCCCGTTCCAGTGCGGCTCCCTGGATCACCTCGTCGTCATCCGAACCGATCTGCCGCAGCACCATGGTATAGCCGCCTGCGTCGATCTCCCGGGAAACGGTCTTGAGCACATCCGCAAAAAAGAGATTGCCGCCGCCGCGAACCACAACGCCGATGGCATCGGACCGGCTGCGCACCAGATCCCGGGCGCTGCCGTTGGGAATATATCCCACACTTTCCACCATGGCCAGCACCCGGCTCCGTACCCTGTCACTGACATCGGGACGATTGTTCAGAACCCGTGACACGGTACTGACGCTGACGCCGCAGGCTCGGGCGAGATCTTTGATGGTCATCAGCTGATTCCTCCTGTCGTCTGATGATCGCTTGAATACGCTGTCTGCAGCTGTTTCGGAAACGTTATCGGTATCGATACCGGTAACGTTTCCGGACTGTTTACAATTTGATAATAACGTTCTTTTGTCCGTTTGTCAATGGGAATTTTGCATTTTTGATAACTTTGTAGTATTACACAAACGGGAGGTTTTGATTTGGATGTTATGACAATAAAAATTCCCGATGTGCTGATCTTTTAAGAAAAAAACAGGATAAACCAAAAGAAAAAGACGGAAGATTTCTCTCCGCCGCTGGGAAGGGATCCTTTCAATTTGCAGAGTGAAAGGGACAGTGCGTGAAAAATCAGCGCGGCGGCTTTGACTTTGCTGCGCCCAATCGCGCCCTGCCCCTTCAAACGGACAAGGCCGTCCTGCTTTGCATTACGCCGAGCATGGCTTTGTCAATTTTTAGGCAGGACAAAGGAACCCGATGCTGCAGACGCGGGCGGGACATGAAAACACCTCCTGCCGGACGAGCAAGTCCAGCCGACCCGGCAGGAGATTCTGATGCCCAGCGTATCCTTTCCGGCACAGCCTCTGATTTGCGCCCTCATGAAAACTGTGCTATAATAATGCGTACAGCAACGGCTGACCGCCGAATCAGAAAGGAGTGCGGAGCGCAATGGGCGAATTTTCCCACTTGAAGAGCAAGCTGCTGGCCGAACAGGTCGAGGATCAGATTTACCACTATATTCTGGACACCCCGCTGAACCCCGGCGACAAGCTGCCCAACGAGTTTGAGCTGGCAGAGCGCTTCGGTGTGGGGCGCAGCACCATCCGCGAGGCGGTCAAGCTGCTGTCCAGCAAAGGCATTGTGGAGGTCCGGCGGGGCTCCGGCACCTATGTGATCACCATTGCGCCCACCGTGGATCCGCTGGGTCTGCGGGCGATACAGGACAAAAATGCGCTGGCGCTGGATCTGGTGAACGTGCGGCTGCTGCTGGAGCCGGGCATCGCCGAGATGGCCGCCAATCAGGCCACAGCCGGGGACATCGCCCGCCTGAACAGCCTCTGCGACCGGGTGGAGCAGAAGATCCGCTCCGGTGAGCAGTACATCGAGGATGACATTGCCTTTCACACCTGCATTGCCGAGTGCAGCAAAAACATGGTGGTGGAAACCCTGATTCCCATCATCGACACCGCCGTCATGATGTTTGTCAACGTAACCCACAAACAGCTCACCGAAGAAACCATCACAACCCACCGGATGATTGCCGACGCCATTACCGCCCATGATCCCATCGGCGCCCGCAGCGCCATGACCATGCACCTGACCATCAACCGCGCCCACATCAAAAAGCTCCATGACGAGAGCATCCGGAGCAAACTGTGACGCCGCTTTCCTTTCCCGCGCCGCCCGCCGGACGGCGCGGTTTTTCTTTGCCAAAGTCATCAGATGTTTTTTGATTTGTTTTTCTTTCATTCGGATTTTTTGTCGTGCAAAGACTTGTTTCAGACCTGTTTTTAGGCTATTTATATTTGAATTCTCCAACGAATTACAAGTATTACTGTCGAAAAGTAGAAAGAGGTCGAAACAACTTGCAAACGAAGCCGTCTCACATTATAATAAAATCATAAGACGTCAGCCGATTCTGTAAGTCGCTGACACACAAAGAAAAACATGCAGGAGGTATCATTATGCGGCTGCGTTCTCAGCAGGTCCGAACCCTCGCACCTGAAAACGATCCCCTGAAAATCGGCATGGGATGGACCGTCGGAGATCTTTCAAGACCCCAGATCCTGGTGGAAAGCACCTATGGCGACAGCCATCCCGGCAGCGCTCATCTGAACCGGTTTGTCGAGCAGGCCGTTCAGGCAGTCAACGAGCACGGCGGAAAGGCCGCGCGCTACTATGCCACCGATATGTGCGACGGCATCGCTCAGGGACACGACGGAATCAACTATTCCCTGCCCCACCGGGATGCCATCGTCAACCTGGTGGAAGCGCAGGCCAACGCCAGCGTCTATGACGGCGGCGTGTTCATCGCCAGCTGTGACAAGTCTGTGCCCGCCATGCTGATGAGCATCGGCCGTCTTAAAGAGATGAGCGCCATCGTGGTCACGGGCGGCGTGATGGAAGCCCACACCCTGCCGGAAAAATACGTTGTGGAGGATCCCGCCTGCAAGCTCAACGGACTGCTGACGCTGGAGCAGATCGGCAAGTTCGACGCCTGGGAGAAAACCGGCGTCATTCCAAACGATCAGCTGGATTACTACAAACACAACGCCTGCCCCAGCTGCGGCGCCTGCTCCTTCATGGGCACCGCCTCCACCATGCAGATCATGGCGGAGGCTCTGGGACTGATGCTCCCCGGCACCGCCCTGATGCCCGCCACCGCTCCCGAGCTGAATCGGGCCGCCTACGACGCCGGCGTGCAGCTGATGAAGCTGGTAGAGCAGGGCATCACCGCAAAGGACATCGTCACAAAGGAAAGCTTTGAGAACGCCATCCTGGTGCACGCCGCCATCTCGGGCTCCACCAACGCGACGATGCACCTGCCCGCCATCGCCCACGAATTCGGCATTGAAATCGACGCCGACACCTTTGACCGGATGCACCGGGGCGCCCATTACCTGCTGAACATCCGTCCCTCCGGCGACTGGCCCGCCCAGTATTTCTACTATGCCGGCGGCGTCCCCCGGGTCATGGAGGAGATCAAATCCATGCTCCATCTGGATGTGATGACCGTCACCGGAAAGACCCTGGGCGAGAATCTGGAGGAGCTGAAGCGAAACGGCTTCTATGACCACTGCGACGAAATTCTGCGGCAGAAGACCGCCGGTCTGGGGATTCCGGTGCGCCGAACCGACATTATCCACACCTTCGAGGACGCCAAGGGCACCGATGGAAGCATCGCCATCCTCAGAGGCAATCTGGCGCCTGAAGGCAGCGTCATCAAGCACACGGCCTGCCCCAAGAACATGTTTGAAGCCACCCTGCGCGCCAAGCCCTACGACAGCGAAGAGGCGTGCATCGCCGCTGTGCTGCACGGTGAGGTGAAGCCCGGCGACGCCATCTTCATCCGGTACGAGGGCCCGCGCGGCAGCGGTATGCCCGAGATGTTCTACACCGGCGAGGCCATCTGCGCCGACCCGAAGCTGGCTTCCAGCGTGGCCCTCATCACCGACGGCCGCTTCTCCGGCGCAAGCCGCGGCCCGGTCATCGGCCATGTCAGCCCGGAGGCTGCCGTGGGCGGC
>JAQXNQ010000168.1 GCA_029098085.1 Oscillospiraceae bacterium | reverse complement strand
ATCAGCTGGGCCTATGCCGAGGAGGCCGCGTCCCTGCTGGGCGTCTTACCCCGCATGCTCAAGGTGGGCACGCCCTACCCCTTCCCCGAAAAGCTGGCCCTTCAGTTCCTGCAGGATGTGGACCGGGTGCTGGTGGTGGAGGAGCTGGACCCCGTGTTGGAGCGGGAGCTGATCTTCCTCTGCGGCAAGCATCATCTGCCGGTGGAGATCCTGGGCAAAATGTCCGGCCATATGCCCCAGGCCGGAGAGAATACGGTGGAATCGGTCAAGAAGGCCATGGCCTCCTTCCTGTCGGTGGAGCTGCCTCCCGAAGAAGAGATGCCCCTGCCCCAGCTGCCGGTGCGTCCGCCCGTCCTCTGCGCCGGATGTCCCCACCGGGCGTCCTTCTATGCGGTCAAGCAGGCCATGAAGGGCCAGAAGGCCATCTTCTGCGGCGACATCGGCTGCTATACCCTGGGCAACGCCAAGCCTCTGGACATGGTGGACACCTGTCTGTGCATGGGCGCCGACCTGACCATCGCCCAGGGTCTGCACCGGGCCGAGCCGGGCACGAGGGTCTTCTCCTTCATCGGCGACTCCACCTTCTTTGCCTCCGGCATGACGGGTGTGGTCAACGCCGTATATAACGAGCACGATCTGACCATGATTGTTCTGGACAACTCCACCACCGCCATGACCGGCCACCAGCCCCACCCCGGCACCGGCGTGACCATGATGGGCGAGATCTCCCAGAAGGTCAGCATTCCCGCCGTCCTGACCGCCATCGGCGTCAAATCGGTGGTGACGGTGGATCCGCTGGATCTGGACGCCGCCGTCAAAGCCGTCCGGGAGGCCGCCGGGGTCAAGGGCGTGTCGGCGGTTATCTTCAAGTCCCCCTGCATCGCCGTGACCAAACCCGCCCCCGCCTATCATGTGGACAGCGAAAAATGCGTGGGCTGTCAGAGATGCATCCGGGAGCTGGGCTGTCCCGCCGTCTGTCTGGACGGGAAGAAGGCTGCCATCGAGCCCTCGCTCTGCTATGGCTGCTCGCTCTGCGCGCAGGTCTGCCCTGCCGGAGCCATTGTCAAGGAGGTCGAGTGATATGAACAAAACTGTCAATTGTCTGCTCTGCGGCGTGGGCGGCCAGGGCACCGTGCTGGCCTCCAAGCTGATCGCCCAGTCGGCCATGGATCAGGGCTGCGAGGCCCGTACGGCGGAGACCATCGGCATGGCCCAGCGGGGCGGCTGCGTGGTCAGCCATGTCCGGGTGGGGGAAGAAATCCATTCTCCGCTGATTCCGAAGGGACAGGCCGATCTGCTGATCGCCTTTGAACCGGCGGAAGCGGTGCGCTGCCTGCCCTATCTGAAGGCGGACGGCACCGTCGTGACAGCGGCCAAGGCCATCCAGCCGGTGACGGCTTCGCTGGGCGGTATGGATTACCGGGCGGAGAACATGCTGGCCTTTCTGGAGAGCCATGTCTCCCGCCTGATTCAGGTGGACGGAGACGCCGTCTGCGCCGCCTGCGGCTCCCCCAAGGTGCTGAACGTGGCGCTGCTGGGCGCGGCCATCGCCTCCGGCGCACTGGGCGTCACCCTGGAGCAGATGGAGGAAACCATCGCCCAGCGGGTCAACCCCCGCTTCATTGAGCTCAACCGCAAGGCGCTGGCTCTGGGCGCCGAGAGTGTCAAATAAGTTCCGGCGGCGGAAGCCGGAGGTTTCCGCCCAATGAGAAAGGAGTTTCCCATGCAGGGACAATCAGGCTTTCAGAATTTCGGCCCCACACCGGTGCCGAACCCGGAGCAGCAGGCTGCCATGGATGAAAAGCAGCTGCTTCGCCGGGATGTGATGAAATGCTCGCTGCTGCTGGTGGGGCTGTCGGTGGGGGCCAATCTGCTCTCGACGGTGATCAGCCTTGTCTGGAGCTTTGTCAATATGGTTCCCGCTCTGCTCAGCGGCGGAGGGCTTGCCAATCCGCTGGACAGCATGAGCGGTTCGCTGATGATGACCTTTTTTACCGGCTATCTGCCCATCATCCTGGTCGAGATCGCCGTCATTCTGGTGGCCTGGCGGGTGCTGAAAACGCCCTTCTCCCGGATACTGGGCCATAACCGGATGGACGCCGGCTTCACCACGCTGGGCATCTTCGGCTGCGTGGGCATCGGCGTGGTGGGACAGGTCTGCAGCATC
>JAQXNQ010000167.1 GCA_029098085.1 Oscillospiraceae bacterium | reverse complement strand
CTTGACTCGGAAACCGAAAAAAGCCTTGATTCATCGGTACTTTTCGTGACTCGGATTGACAGAAAAATGCTACCCTCCGCCTACGCTCCTAAGCGGAAGGCCGCGCGTTCGAATCGCGCCGGGGACGCCAGGAATCACGCCGAAAGCCTTGATTTATCAGGGTTTTCGGCTTTCTTTTACTTTTCCGGTTCGTTCACCTTTGCGGATTTGCTAATAAAACCTGCTAATAAACGGCTGGAAATTCGCTGACAGTCATATCATTCCGTTCGATAAGGATATCAAAAAGGTAGTGGCAGACCTGAAGAAAGTCTACACTGCTGTCACGCTGGATGAAGTGAAAAAACCTGCGTATCTTTGGGAACGTCTGAAGAAAGCATATCCTTCCTGTGTCAGGAGCTGAGAAAACAACTTGAAAGTTCTGAATACCTTTTTTAAATATCCGCCGGATATTCAAAGAATCATACACCCGACAAACATCATTGAAGGCCTGAACCGGCAATTCCGGCAGATCGCCAGCAACAAACCGTCCTTCACAAACGACGATTTCCTACGCCGGATGCTGCATCTGGCCTCCCAGCGAATCGTCAGGCCTTGGCGTACCAGATGCTGGAATTGGGATGTGGTACTCAGCCAGTTGGAGATGATGTCCGTATTCCTTTCACAATACCAAGCCCCTCTTAAGGGGGAAAGTAATACCACCGCTCTTTAAGGAGCCGCAAAAGCGACAATGGCAATAGGCTTTAACAAAGTGAAAGCCAGCACCTTGAGGCGCTGGCCGGTATGAAAAGGCTTTTATCCTTTGTGCAAATCACCCGTTTGACGGGTGATTATAATGATTTGGTTCTGTGTACGCTTTCGTTTATCCAATACCAAAGCTCCGCTCAAACAAAAGGCAAGATCATAACGGCCTGCAGCAGCTGGCTGCGCACCGTATCCGAAAAAGAGTCCCATGCGCTTTTCAGTCTGCCGATGTCCCGGATATTGCCGGCCAGCCGGACAGAGCCATCCACGCCCAGCGCGGCAATACCGGAACGGCTGCAGGTGATGGCCGCCACGTCAGTCCAGCCGGCGGCCTCTCTGCGGCCCAGATCCAGGTCATCATTGAAATTTCTGCCTGCCAGCAGTACCCGGCCGTCAGCCGTCAGACCTGCCGCGTAGACGCTCTCGATGGCAATGGCCGCGATCCCGCTCCAGTCGCGCACCGCTTCGCGCGGATCGCCGGGGCGCCCCGCAAAACGGACGGTGCCATCCCTGCACAGACCGATGGTGGCATCTCCGGCACAGGCAATGGCGGTGATCTCCCGCCAGCCTGCAATCTCGGCAGCGACAGCGCTGTTCAGCATATCGCCCGCCGCCAGCACCCTCCCGTCACCGGTCAGGCCCACCAGATGGTAGGCGCCGGCGGCCAGTTCCTGTACGTTTTTCCAACCGGCCACGGCGGGCGAAAAAGGCTCGCCGCAGCACTGCACATTCCCCTCATTGGTGACGGCGTAGGTGCAGCGTGGTGTGGCCAGCACCCGGCGGATGTCATGGAGATTCCCGGTTCTGCACTGGCCGTATTCGTCGTCCCCTTCTGCCTCCAGACGGCCGTCCGAGAGCAGAAACACCTTATTTCGCAGCGCATTTTCGGGCGCACTGTACTGGCGCACTTCAGGCCGTTGGGGACGAACCCCGCCGGCTTCCACCAGATACAGCCGGCCATCCTGGGGCGAGGTGAAGGTCAAAGACCCGCCGCTGAAGCCAAATACCGGCTGCCGGGCACACAGCCCGATCACCCGTTCCGCAAGACGGCGTTTTTCCCTGGCAGCGGCCTGCCGCCATACTGCCAGCGCGCCGCTGCCTGCAAACCGCTTGACCTGCGAATAAGCGAACCCGCATTCCGGGCAGCCCCATACGTCGGATGCTTCCATGGCCGCAGGGCGGCCGCACACCGGACACAGATCAGTTTTCACTGCCATTGTTCTCCTCCTCTTCTGCCGCACCGGGTTGTACAGACGGCTGCTGGGCGGCAAACCGCTCCCAGAAATAGTGCAGCGGATGGAAATAGTTCAACTCATCCAGCGAGCCTTCCTGACGGGGGATGATCGAGCCGGAAAAAACGCCGATCACCCGCCGGTCCGTCATCGAAAAGACCGGGCTGCCGGAGTTGCCGTGGAGGCCGGTGCTGTCCACATAGCATCGCTCCACCGAGCCTACCAGCTGGCAGGAGGCCACGCGGCCGGAGAAATTGCTGATGCGCAGAGCGTCTCTGTCACCGCCGGCCAGCATGCCGCCCAGCGGGTAGCCCAGAATCAGGGTTCGCTCGCCGGCCGCCGGCGGCTGATCCAGCGGGCGCAGCGGCGCGGGCACAAAATGATTGCCATCCAACTGCAGCATGGCCATGTCACAGTCGCTGCACACCGGTTCCAGCAGCCGGCTGTCAAACCAGCGGGTGTCGCCGCCCGGTGCGCCGGGACAGTATACCCGGGCGCGAATGCGCTCCGCTCCCCGAATCACATGGGCGCAGGTGAGCACCAGACCATCGGAGGTGACAATGGTGCCGGTGGCCGTACCGGTCTTCCGGCCGCCCCGTGTAATCTCCAGCAGCACGACGCTCCGGGACAGCTGTTCGCAGGCCGCGTCGTAGCTCAGCTCGTCCACCTCCGCACCGCGCCGGGTGTCCATCCGGGCGGGATCCGGAGCCGCATACTGGCGCCGGGATTCCTCCGCCAGATGGCGGTACCGCTCCGGGATGTCCTGTTCGGTCAGCAGATCGGCCACATCGGCGGGCGGATCGTCGATCTCGCCATACTCGCGATCCATCCGCTCCAGCTGAGCGTTCAGGGCATCGTGCAGATAGGTGCGCACAAAGCGGGCGTTTCCGAAATCGTGGTCGCCGCGGGCCAGCACGGCTTCGAACACTGCACGGGTATGCCGGCGGAACTCTTCATTGGTGACCAGCGGACGAACCGCGCCGATGCTGGGAATGCGATCGGCCCGGGCCGCCATATGCTCCATCACCTGCATCAGTTCGTCAGCGGTGTAGTCATCGAACACAATGATGTTGTCTTCGGAGCCGAACCGGCTGGCCAGACCTTCATCCTGCTCCAGCAGACGTATCATGGACTGGGGATAGCCGGCCAGGATGATACAGGTGGCGTTGGTCACCGCATCGTCCTCCAGCACGGTCAGCAGGCGCTTGATAATTTCCCGGCCCCAGTAATTCTGCGGCTCAGCCAGCTGGTGAGCCTCATCAATAAACAGGATACCGCCGCGGGCCAGTTTGAGGATGGAGTCGAACTCATTCAGCTGATCGCCGATCTGACGGGCGGTTCGCTCGATGACGTGTCCCTGGCTCAGGACGCCGGCGGCGTGCAGCACACCGCCCATCAAACGGGCCACGGTGGTCTTGCCAACGCCGGGATTGCCCAGGTAGAGATAACAGCCCGGCTTGCTGTTGGTGCGGCCCAGCCGCCGGATGCGCCGCTGGATGCCCTGGACGGAGCGTTTCACCCGGTGCAGGCCGGGCAGTGCCTGCAACTCCTGCAGGGCGCTTTCGGATACCACCGAAGTGCGCTTGAGATACCGCTGCACCTTCCGGGGGAAGTGAGCAGCCAGAATGCGCCGGCGGACAAGCTGGTAGCTGCGTCCGTTTTCGGTGACCGTCTGCTCATCGGCCTGGCCGCCGGAGTTTTTCCAGTTTATCTTCAGGTCTTCAATCAGACGATCCACTTCCATGCCATTGGCCCAGCTGCGGCTGGCATCGCCGAGTCCGCCGCGATTGCTGACCCAGTTCAGGAAAAAGTCACTCAACAGCTCCTCCACGCTGTCCTCAAACATCATGCTGTCCCGGGTCTTTTCCCTGAAAATCGATTCCATCTGAACCGGGGTCAGGTCCTCCAGCTCAAAGATACGGGCCATCTGACCGCGCAGGGCGGGCTGGGCCTTGAACAGAGCTTCCATACCTTCGGGGGTATCCAGCAGCACGAAGCTGGTGTCCCCAAAGTGAGCGGCCATGGCGGATGCAATGGTGCCCAGCGCCTCGGGGCCAAAGGAGTTCTCGTTGTTTTTGGGCAGCAGGCTGCTTGGATACTCGATGACCAGCGTGCCGCCAACCGCCTGCTCAATCACCCGCTGCGTCTTGCCGGCGGTCTGGCCCACATAGCCGGCCACCAGGTCGCCGTTGCCGGCAAAGATCACGTCATCGCGCTCCAGCAGGCCGGCCTCCCTCCACAGGGCGGCCAGTGCCCGAACCGCCGTGTGACGGCCGCAGCCGGACGGACCGGTGATGGCATAGTGCAGGCCTCCCTGAGTCTGTGCGTCAAAAAACTGCCGTTCACCGCTGCCGAACGCCCGGGCGCGGGCAAAGCTGATGATCTCGTCCTTGCCCAGCAGAGCCTGCACCCGCTGCCAGGCAGACAGGCGGGCGGACGGGCGGCGTCCCACCGGGCCGGCCATCCGGGCAAAGTCTTCGGGCAGGTCGAAGGCGGTGAGCCGCCTGCGGTCCTGTTCGGTCAGCGATGCCAGCTGCTCGTCGGTGGCGATGGCGTCGGGTGAACCGGTTATCTGGATATTCAGCCGACGGGTACGGGCATCGATGGATCCGGGCAGGAAGGTGTCCCGGATAAATCCGGCGTTGCCGAAATCGGCAGGCCGGCGCGGCATATACGCGTCCAGCGCCGCCAGCGACCGCTGCAGGTATTCCTCATCGGGCTCCTGGCCGCGGTCACGGGCCATCTTTTCCAGAATCTGCACCAGCTCTTCGGCGGTATAGTCGTAAAACCGGATGCGGTTCTGCAGCGGGAAACGCCGGTTCATGCCGGCGTCTGCCGACAGGAAATGACGCATTCTGTCCGCATAGCCCGCGCAGATGAAGCAGGTGTCCGCCCGGATATCCGGATCCTCCACCAGCGGCACCAGCGCCCGGATGATCTGCTGACCATGGTCTGTTTCAGCCAGCTGATGGGCTTCGTCCAGAAAGAACACGCCGCCGCGGGCAGACTCCACCGCTTCGCTGAGCTGCACCGAGCCGTTCAGCAGATCGGCAGCGCGGCACTCGACCACATGGCGCCGGGGCAGTACCCTCAGCAGCCCCAGCAGCTCGCCCATCTGGCGGGCCACGGTGGTCTTGCCGGTGCCCGGAGGGCCGAAGAAGATGAAGTTGCCGGGGCCCTGTTCCCGTTCGCCCATCAGGATGCGCTGGACGAGATGGCGCAAAAACCGCTTGATGCCGCCAAGTCCGATCATTGCATCGATCCGGGCCATGGTCTCACTGGGGCCGTTGCTGCGGGGCTCCAGACAGTGGCGCAGCCGTTCGGGAACATCCGCTTCCGTAAGGCAGTAGCTGCGGCCGCGCACCTGCAGGGCCGCCTCGCGGAGGCTGCACAGCTTTTTCATCTCGGGAAGCAGGTTCTGGCATTCACGGGCATTGCCCCAGTTCGGCCCCCTGCCGCTCACCCAGGTCTCAAAAAAGTCGTCCATCCGCGCTTCCAGCGACGGGCTGAAGGTGACGGGCGGCAGCTCGCGGGCGGCCATCCGGCGAAAGATGGCCTGCATCTCAGCAGGAGTGTAGTCCTCCAGCACATACTCGTTGGGAAACCGGCTGGACAGTCCTTCGTTGGTGCGCATCAGCTGGTCGATCTGGTGGGAATAGCCCGCCAGAATCACGGCGAACTGCCCTTCGTAAGCGGACATATCGTGCACGAGCTGGTTGATGGCCTCCTGGCCGTGCTGGCCGTCCATCAGTGCATAGGCTTCATCGATGAACAGCACGCCGCCCATGGCCTCCTGCACCAGCTGGCGGACCTGCTCAGCCGTGTGGTTGACATAACCCGACACCAGGTCGGCGGCGCTGCACTCCCGCACATACGACCGGGACAGGAGCCCCAGATCATAATAGATCCGGCCGATAACCTGGGCGATGGTGGTCTTGCCGGTGCCGGCGCTGCCCTTCAGGCGCACATTCAGACTGTGGCCCAGCCGCCGGTTGTACACCGGCAGAGGGGCAAAGCGGCTGGAGGACAGGGGCTCGATGCGCATCTCGCCCCGGCACTCCTGGTCGGCCCGCATGGCGCGCAGCTGCTGCTTGACCTTTTCCTGTCCCACCATCGCTTCCAGCTCTTCCATAGCCGAGCGGTAGGAGGTCTCCTCGGTGTATTCCCGCCAGTTATCCAGCGTCAGCGTCCGGTCGGGATGGGCAGACGCGTAACCGTACAGCCGGCCGAGCAGATCCACCAGTCCCCAGTTATTGCGCGCACAGCTGGCAGCCAGAATGCTGCCAAGCTCCGGGATGTCGCCGGCCTGCACCGGCACCGGGGTGCCAGGGTCAAACCGCAGCCGATTCAGGAGATTGCGCACCTCCCGGCTGTTGGGCGAGGACAGCGAAATCACCCGGTTGGCAATGGGGTCGGTGGTGGTGATGCGGGGCAGCAGCACATTGCGGGCGAAGGTGGTCCACTCAGCCACGTTGTTCAGGGTGGTTTCGCGGAACAGATAGAGCACAACGCTGTGGTTGGTGCTGTAAAAGGAGGACAGTTCCAGTAGCAGCTGCTCGCCGCCCTTCATCATATTGGCGTTTGAGATCACCAGCGCGCAGCGGGCTTCGGTATGCTTCATCACACCCGACACCTGCTGCCAGGCGCTCTGCAGCGACATACGGCCCATATTCAGCGGACGGGCGGCGTCCTGCTGCCGACCGGCAGCAGCCTCCGGCGCGGCATTCCGGCGGCGGCGCCGTCCCAAAGGGCCATCGGCACTCACCGCACCGGTCCGTACCGCACCTGCCTCCGGGGCGTCCGGCGGCAGGGTCAGTACATCGAAGGAATGCCGATCCAGACAGAACAGCATATTCTCGTTATCCAGAAAAAACACCGCGTCGAATCCCTGCTCGTACAGCAGATAATGGTGAAGAACCGGCAGGATGTCAGTGAGTTCCAGGGTGTCACTGCAGAAGCGGTCGTTTGTCCGCCCGGTGATGATGTAGTGCCCGTCGATGCACAGCTGCGGATCAAAATAAGAATTATTTCTGCTAAGCATGCGATCACCTTATTGGTAGAATGTGAAAGGTCAGTTGACGGCAGTCTGACCAGCGGGCTGGGTGTGTACCGGGCAGGGCAGCTCGGCCTCTTGATGGCGCCAGGCAGCCATATCGGTCTGCTGGCGGCGGTCGGAGGGACAGTTTTCATAGCCGGGCACCGTCTGCACCGTCTGCTGGCACAGCCCCAGACCGGACAGAGCGCTCAGTGCCTGGTAGGCGATCCGGTCGCCCTCCTGCTCGTTGTTGGTGCCGTAATCCAGAATGTCGGATTCCAGCCGGTTGCCCACCACGCCGTCGGGGCCGGTCTCGGGATACTGGGTAACAACCATTTCAAAGCCGGTGTGGGGATTTTTCAGGTGGATGCGGTGGGCGGCGCGCTGATCGCCGCTCTGGAAGCCGTGATCCACGATCATCAGACCCAGAGACTCCCGCATGGAGTCGGCCACATCCTGTGCCACATCGGCCCGGTCCTGGCTGGCGCCAAAGGCGATGGCAGCAAATTCAGAGGTTTCCAGCACCTCGCTGGCCAGCTGGGCGCCGGCCTGTCGGATGCCGTCCAGCGCCTCGACAGACAGACCGTCGGCATTGTTCAGCTGGCCCCGCAGAGCGGCCTGACGGGTGCTGAGCGCAGACAGATCGCCGTTGCTCCAGCGATCCACGTCGATCTCAGCGGTTTCACCGGGGAACCGGATACGGCGACAGGCCTCGATCTGAGCCTCGGCGGCGTTCAGGGCCTGAACGGCAGCCTGATAGCGGGCCTGCCAGGCCTGTTCGGCACGCACCATATCCTCATGGAGCTGCATGGCGGCGGTGGCGGCGGTGCGGGCGCTCTGACGGGCCACCGGGGCGTTGGTGGGGAATTTTCCGTCGGCGTCGCGGATGTCCTGATCGGCCGTGCGCAGCAGCTCCTGCACCTGCTCCAGCCGTCCGGGCAGCAGCAGTTCGGTGCGGAAATTGCGGGCGGTATCATCGGCGATGGTGCGGGCCACATCGGCGTATTCGCGGGCCAGCTCCAGCAGCGAAGCGTTGGAATTGAACAGGATGCCCACCCGGCGGGCGCTGTCGGCCAGATCCTGTTCCATCCGGTCCATCCGGCTGCTGACGGTGCCGATCTGGCTTTCCAGCGAGGAAACAGCCGACTGGAGAGCCTGATCCATCCGCCGGTTGCTCTCCTCGATGGCGCGGGCGGTGTCGGTCCGATGGGCGGCCAGATCCTGCCGGAACTGCTGGCTCAGCTCCTGCATCTGCTGCTGGCTGCGGGCAGCCATCTGCTGAAGCGCCTGATTGGTGTTTTGAATCGTAGTCTGAAGCTGGGTGCGCAGCTGCTGGCGTTCACGGCTGGCGGCGGCGTCCTGACTGGCTATGGTGCGGTTGAGGCCGTTGATGGTGGAGTTCAGGCTGTCGATGCGGCTCTGCTGCTGGCGCATCAGCTGTTCGCTGCGCTCGGCGAGCTGCTGCAGCGCCTGATTACACTGGGACAGGCTGGAGGCCTGGCAGGCCTGACGGCGAAGGCGGATCAGTTCATCCACGCTGATGCTGGTATAGGTTGTTTTTCTTCCACTCATTTTGTAACGCTCCTTTTCTCCTGCTCGGGATAGGCTCCATGTTCGTCGGGCAGACCCACCTCATGGATCTCCGCCCCATGATAAAAGACCTGCTGTCTGCGCGGGATATCCGCATACTGGCGGGCGATTTCACGATAAACATCAGAAAGCGGGATCACCCGCTGGTTGGACGAGCCCCGCAGACCCCGGTGGTCGTCGAGGGACTGGATGTACTCGCCGTCGATCAGAAGGTCGGTCTGCGCAAGCAGCCCGGCTGCCTGCGGCATGGCCAGCAATTCCTCATACCGGTAGCCGGTGTAGACGATGACCCCCATCGGGCGGATGCGGTGCACCGCCTGAAGCAGCTGGGCCAGCGCGGGAGCCTGCAAAAACGGCTCGCCCCCGCTGATGGTCAGCCCCTCCGCCCCCGAAAGAGCAATCTCCCAGGCCAGCGCGTCGGTCTGAACCGGCTTGCCGTCCTCCATGCGGTGGGTACCGCCCGCCACACAGCCGGGGCAGTTTTTGTGACAGCCCTGCACCCACAGCACGAACCGCCTGCCGGGGCCCAGAACATCCACAGCCGGCTCTTTCATGTGATAGTAGATGATGCTCATGCCCTTCTCCTGCTTTCCGGCGTGTCAGCGGCGAGCCAGCTTATCCAGCGCACCCTGATCCAAACGCACAGCATCGGTGCATTTTCTCAGGATGTCGTCCAGCTGCTGCAGCCGCTGCTCGATCTCTGTGTACAACTGCTGAACCTGATGGATGCTGCCGGGATCCAGCGTCCGGCGCAGCTCGGCGGCCTCGGGCCGGTCCACCGCCCGGATCATCGCCTCCAGCGGCGTGATGTCGGCATCCAGCCAGTCGCTGCAGCGGCGGCGGGTCTCCAGACAGGCGGCAAGCCGGCCGGTCAGGGTCTCGGCCTGGGTGCGGATGGTGCTCAGCTTTTCTTCGTGGTCATCCAGCGCGGTCTGCAAATCGCCCATCGAGCGCTGCAGCAAATCCAGAAGGTTGGTGCTGAGGGTCTGGCGGGCGGCATCATATTCCGTGTGCTGAGCCTGCAGATCATCCAGACGGCTCTTCAGCAGCTGCGCCGCCTGCTGGTTTTCCTCCACCGACGCGCTCAGCGTGTCAATCTCCTTCTGGAGTTCAGCCTGCTTTTCAGGACTGTAGATTTCAAAAGCATTGCGCAGGCGCTCCAGAAGCTTTTCCTGTTCGCCGCAGCGCTCCACCAGCTCGCGGTTTTGCTGGGGTATCTTTTCCATGTCGGCTTCGATCTCATGGAGCTGCCGGAGCAGCCGGTCATGTTCGTTAGTCAGGGTGTGCATACGCAGGTTGGCCTCGGCAAAGCGCTCTTTGAGCTGTTCGTTCCCGGCCAGCCGGGCTGCGATCTTTTCGTCCGAGCAGTCGTCAAGCAGCCTGCACAGGGCGCTGTGGGCTTCCTCTGCGTCGGTCATCCGTTTCTGAGCCTCTTCCAGCCGGGCCCGGTCATCAGCCAGTCGGTGTTCCAGCTCCTGAACGGCCTGGTCAGCCGCCTCCAACCGGGCGCGCAGCTGTTCGACCTGCTGCCGTTTGTCAGACAGCTCCTGCCCGGGAGTCTGCACCCCGGCCTGCAGCCGGACCTGAGCGCCCTCAAAGAACGCCTCGGTCTGCTGGGCAAGACGGGAAAAACTGGCGTAGAGATTCTCAAAAGACGCCGGATCCATCGTTTCAACGTCAGCACTCGCCGCCTTCAGGAGCGCGCTGCAGGCGGCGGTCACCGAAACAGCCAGCTGGGGGCCCTCCTGCTGCTCCAGCGCCTTGGCCTGAGCCAGAAGCTGCTGGCTCAGGAGCTTTTTTTGACGGTTATTCATGTTGGTTTCTCCCTTCACAGTTGCGGTTGCACCTCATAAACCCGGGTGGGGGCGAGGGTTCGGCGCAGCAGAATCAGCGGCCGGCCGGCCCGCACAACGCAGGCTGCCTCCACCAGGTCACCGTCCAGCGGGCCGATTGCGTAGGGCAGCGGCTGCTCCCATACCCGGCCGCCCGTACGGAAGCGCAGCGGCTCGGACGCCGACACAAAAACCGGCGGACAGTAATGGGGATCGGACAGGGCGGAGGCCAGCTGCTGGCTCCGGGCCAGACAGAGAACCTCCTCTGCACCGGAAGCGTCGGTGCAGAGCAGATCCAGCTCGATCCCTATCATCTGGGTCTGCTGGTGCAGCCGCATTCCCTCCTCCACGATGCGGCCGGGATCCTCGTCTGCCCGCAGAGCCACGAAGCGGTCATCCGGCAGGAAGGGGTCAAAGCACAGCTGCCCGCGCAGTGTCAGCCGGACAGGCGCGCAGTCGGCCATCCGGCCAACAGTCAGGATGCGCAGCTGCTCTTCGGGGATGTGCAGCCGCTCCAGCAGCTGCAGCCCCTGTTCCAACAGCTGATCCAGCAGTGCCTGCACCGGAGCAAAAGCTGCATCCAGCTGGCTGCAGCAAAGGGTGCGGCCGTCCGGCAGCGAAAAGGCGGGAGCGTCGGAGCGCCGTCCGGCGCAGTAGTAGTTCCACAAACGGGTCTGGGCCTGCGCCTCATCCGGCAGGCCGGCCGCCTCCCGGGCGGAAACGCCGCAGCCGGCAGCAATCTGCTCCAGCCAGAGCTGATCCAGCGGCGCGGGCTGGGACAATTCCGCCTGCTCCAGCAAAGCGATGCCGCCGCCCTCGTCACAGCGGCAGATTCCCAGGGCACACCGGTCGGCATCGATCACCAGCTCGGTAACCGGGAAGGACAGGTTGTCCTGCCGCATATGATGGGTAAAGTCGTACAGGGCCGCAGCCTGATAACCGGAATATGCCATAACTTACTCCTCCCCGGATCCGGGCGCAAGGCGCACAACGGCGCGAATGATCGGATCGCCCTCTTCCTGTTTGCCTTCCAGCTGGTACACCACACCGGGCACCAGACATTCCGCCACGGTCCTGTCAAACGCATCGTCAGGCTCATCGCCGTCCGGTGCCTGCAGCACGTCATCGTAAGGCTCGCCCACAGCAGGCACATACACCTGCAGCCCCAGACGGCCCATGGCTTTGGCAAATTTGCGCAGGAATACAGACAGCGACCTGCTCAGCTGTTCCAGCAGCTGATAGTTGCTGCCGCCGCCCTGTTCCGCGGTCAATGCGTCAGCCAGCAGGCGATCCTGATTGACGATGCGGTACAGCTGAACGTAGCAATCGGCCAGCGGCTCAAACTCGCGGGGATACAGGGCCCGCTGCCAGTCGCGCAGACGGGTTTCCAGCTGGGTCTGCAGTCCGCGCATCTCCTCAATGGCCTTTTCCAGATCGGTGCGCCAACTGACCTTCAGGTCGTTGACGGTACCGCACATTTCTTTGCGGGCGCTGTCGATTTCCTGAGTCGCCCGGGTATCCTGCTGCTCAGCCTCGGCGGTGTCACGATCCCACTGAAGGCGCATCTGGCGCTGGTAATCGGCCAGATGCTGCGTGATGAGATTCCGGGCCTGCTGTCTGGCCTGACTGTCGGCCTGGGCCAGCAATGCGGCGCGGTCAGCATTCAGCTGCACCCGTTCAGCCTCAGCTTCGGAGCGGATGCGGTCAGCCTCCTGCCGGGCCTCAGCCAGCAGCGCGGCGTGGTCAGCATTCAGCCGTGCCCGTTCAGCCTCGGCTTCGGCGCGGATGCGCTCGGCCTCCTGCCGGGCCTCAGTCAGCAGCTGCTGAGCCTGGGCCTCGGCCTGCCGGATCATTTGTTGGGTCTGAAGCTCCTCTTTCTTCTGCACCGGAGGAACCTGTGCGGATGGGGTATCTCCACCGATGGGAATGTCGATCCTGCTGTCACGGATGGCCGCCTGGGCGCGGAGCCGGGTGCGGATGATACCGGCGTTCTGCAGGTCTGTTTCCTTAACGGCCTGAACGAGACTGCCCTCTTCCCAGAAAACGTCGCGCTGACCCCATCCATCTCTGTAGATGATATGGGGGATGCGGTCCAGGCTATCAGGATCAAGGAACGGTTCCTCCTTCGCCATCCCTGTCAGTATGCTGAATTCCACTCGGGTGATACTGACAATGGACCTGCTCAGCAGCCGCTCGATGTATTCACAGCGGCCGAATTCTTCATAGTCCTGCAGAATGCCCTGCCACAGCTTGCGGTAAAAATTTCTGCAGCAGCCGGGATTGCGGCGGTTGGGATCCTTCCAGAAACGGCTGTGGGCATCCAAAGCATGGGAATAGTTTGACATATCGCAACATTGCCTCCTTCTCAGGTTTCTTCGGCCGTGCTGGCGGTGTGGACGGTGCCGTTTCTGCCCTCCAGCCTGGCAATGATGTTATAGTTGGGATCCACTGTAAGGGTCAGGCGATAGGTGTCCGGCGGCAGATCAAAGTGCAGCCATCTCAGGTTCACACATTTGTCGGGCTCCAGAACCCTGACCTTGGTGCGAGTGCGGGGCCGGTAGACGCGGCAGTCCATCCGCCCTCTGCCGGTCCAGTACTCCTCCAAAGTGGCGGTGGCGGGCAGCGGCGTTTCGGCAGGAAGCAGGATCTGAACCTTCCCTTCCATCACGTCGGCCGTTTCCACCAGCACGCCGTAGGAATGCCTGGTGTACAGCTGAGCCACCGGGTTGGGCGGAGCGGGTGTGGGGTCTTTTTCCTTCTTCCTGCCCTCGCTTTTCTGTACAGACAGCCCCAGCCCATAGCGGGCAGCGCCGAAGGACACGGCTCTGCTGGGGCGGAACGGGGGCTGCACCGGCACGGCCGGCTGGATATAGGCCTCCAGTGCCCTGCGCACCATCGGCATCTGGCTGGCGCCGCCCGACAGGACGATGCTGTCCACCGTTCGGCCGCGGGCCAGCTGATCCTGCAGCATCTGCTGGGTTTTTTCCACCACCTGCAGCAGCAGGTCGCGGGTGATCTCCTCAAACCGCGCACGGGTAATGGTCAGCTCCATATACGAACCGTTCCGGCGATTCTGATGACGGACAACGGCCTCCTCGTCACGGGACAGCTCATGCTTGGCAGCCACCGCTTCGCGCAGCAGCTCCTCCCGCTCCTGCGCATCCCGCAGCTGATAGCCCTCCTGCTGCATCATCTCCAGCAGCTCATCCATCAGGCGGGCGTCAAAATCCTTTCCGCCCACGTCGGGCAGCCCATCGCTGGCCCATACCTGATAGGGCTCGCCCTTGCTGCGGGCCGTGACAACGGCCACGTCGAAGGTACCATGGCCCAGATCGAACACCAGTACGGTAAACTGGTCGTCTTTCAATCTCTGGTCCTCGGGCAGCTGATGCTGCATATAGTACAGATAATCGATGGCCACCGCTGCCGGCTCGGGCAGACGGCCGACCACCTGCAGCGGATGGTCATCCAGCCTGACCGCCTCCACCGCCGCCTGCATCCGGTTGAGAATCTCCAGCTCGTCGCTGTAATTGGAGAAGGCCGCCGGATAGGTCAGCACCAGCCGGTAGATAGGAGGCAGGCCGTCCGCAGCCCGCTGCAGGTTGCCCAGCCGCACCAGATCCCGGGCCGCCGCGCCGTAGACGGCGTAGGGCGACAGCGGGCTGTCCAGCCCATCCATCTCCAGGGCGGCCCGGCGCAGGTGAGTCTTCACCGCCCGCACACCGTGGGCCGGATCCCGGCGGATGCTGCGGGCGGCCGTTCCCCTGTCGGCATCGTACACCAGAATGGGGTCGGCGCCGGGCGGGGTGACATAGGCGGCAGTGGGCATCCCCTCGTTGGGGTTCAGGTCGCGGGAAACCGGCAGCATGGGCTGGGCATCGCTGTCCGGCCCGGGGATCAGCGACACAAAAGCGAACCCGTTGCCGATGTCGCAGCCAAAAATATCGTACATTTGGAAAACCACCTTTCCTGTCAGCCTGTGGTCAGCTCAGATTCTTCAATGTGCAGCTGTTTTTGACCGGGGGCTTATCCGGCTTGGAAGGATCGCGCGCCTCCACGCTCAGCAGGCCGTTCTGATCCAGCACCAGCCGGGCCTCGGACGGGGTACCCTGCGGCACCGGTCTGCCATGATCCAGCGTCACCGACAGGATCTCGGTATAGTCACGGTCGGGGGCTTCCTGGTCCGGGTGGCTGACTTTGGCTTCCATCACCGCGAAGTAGGAGAACTGAACATCCGGTCCCCGGGTCGTGGAAGTATCGTATGCACTGGCAAAAGGCAGCTCTGTACCGGCCGGGATATAGGTCTCGACATACTTCTTGTCGCTGTTGCCATGATAATAGCGGATCCCGATATCGCGGGGAACGCACCGCTGCACACAGTTCTCTTCCAGAGGCGTATTGTAGCGGGCGGCGCCGTAGGCGATGGCCCTGCTGGGACGGTAGAGGCAGATGTGACCCTTAAACTGAGGAAAGGCCTTTTCCAGCTCTCGCTGCACCATCGGCATCTGGCTGGCGCCGCCGGTCAGCACAAGCAGCTCGGGCTGCTTGCCGCTGTACTCCTTCAGCATCTGGCGGGTTTCCTCCACCGTACGCTGTACCAGCGGCAGCGCTGCCTTTTCAAATTCCTGCCGGGTGACGGTAACGAACAGTGCCTCGCCGGACTTGGTGTAGATCTCCTGCTCCGTGTCGGGGTCGCGGCTGAGCTCCAGTTTGGCCGTTTCAGCCAGCCGGCGCAGCGAATCCTCGTCTACCGGCTTTGAAGCGGGAATCCTGGCCTTCAGCAGCTGCAGCATGACCTCATCAAAGTCCGAGCCGCCCAGACTGGAGATGCCGCCCGTCTTCTCAACGCGATAATAATAGGGATTGCCGGAAGCGCTGGTGCGCCCCTGGGGATAGGCCGACACAATGGCCAGATCAAAGGTGCCGCCTCCCAGATCATAGGCCAGCACGGTGGTGTCCTGGTCGCCGCGGCCGTTTTCCACCAGATAATCCAGAGCGGCGGCGGCCGGCTCATCAATCATCCCCACCACCTGGATGTGGGTGCCGTCCTCCAGTGTGGCCTGCTCGGCCAGGTTTTTCAGATGGATGCGCTGGGAAAGGGTGTAGGTGGCCGGATGGGACAGCGCCAGCCGGTGGGTGGTGACCAGCGCCTCGGTGCGCAGCACCTCGTTGGCTCGGCGCATCAGATACTGGATCAGCTGAACGATGGCATCGTCATAGCTGCCTTTCCAGTCGTCCAGCACCAGTGGCTCTCCCAGATGGCGCTTGAGGTTGCGCACCCGGTTGCCCTCCGGAGAGGCCTTGGCCTTCACCGCGTCAGCACCGCACCAGGGCGGCAGCTGCTGTCCATTCTTCCGGCAGCGCTCGGCTGCCCGCCGGGAATAGAAGAATACGCTGGGATAGCCGTAGTGCATATCACTGGGCAGCAGGTCCACCGGCTTGCCTCCCAGGCGGCTGACAGAGATGTCCAGCTCGGGAATATAGCAGGGAAACGAATAACAGTTTCCAAAATCCAGCGCAATAATCGGTTCCATGGTAAGGTTCCTCCTTGTTGTTTTCCTGTTATTTCTGCAGGATCTCGCTGACCGAATCCAGCAGCATGGTCTTTTTCTCGTCCGACAGGCCCTCGCTGTCCAGCATTGAACTGAACTTATCCAGCAGCTGAGCGGTATCCTGTTGTTCTTTTGCCGCACTCTTTTCAGCTGTACTCTTTGTATCTGTCAATAGATTCCCAAGAAAATAATCATCCGGCAGCTCAAATGCCTGTGCGATCCGCACCCGCATGGCCTTGCGGGGAATCGAATTGCCCGATTCCCAGGCAGCCACCGTCCGCTGGGTCGTACCGATGCGGTTCGCCAGCTCCTGCTGGGTCCAGCCGCGTCGGCCGCGCAGGATGATGATTTCCTGGACAAGCTCTTTTTCGCTCACTGTACCATCTCCTCCCATGTACATACTGCATTTCTTATACCTCCATTCTACCACTTTTACACGAAGAAGCAAGATGTTTTATGAAGAATTATCAAATTTATTGATGTTGTGTGAAATTGCATATCCGGTTTGTCGCTTTTGCCGATTCCATTCAAAACTCTTCCCTGTTATAATTGAAGCAAAAGAAAGGAGAGAGAATTCCATGCTGCAATTGGTGACACAGAAAGAATTGGAGGCCCTGCTTACCCGGGAGCACCCGTTCTGGGCTCCCCAGGCGGTGCAGCAGCGGGCACAGGAGTATCATGACACGATGGACGCGCGGCTGGACGCCCTGCTGCGCAGCTATCTGGATACCGGCGAGACGGCGAACTTCCGCCAGGGCGAGTTCTCGGTGATCCAGATCCAGCGAATGCGGCCGGGCCGCAGCTACTTTACTGCCCTGACCCTGATGGACGCATATCTGAAAGACGCCGTGAACGGCCGTGCTCTGATCCTGCGCAGATAAGGAGGTTATGATGGCAGCCAACGCATATCCCACCCGCTATGCTTCTCTGAATCAAACTCAGCTGTTCGGGTTATTTCGCACAGATTCCTGGAATCAGATGTCTTTTTCGGATAAGATGGACGCCTGTCAGGAGGTGGAGAACCGCTACGCGGCAGCCAACGGCGTGAGCCCCTGCCGGGTGACAGCCCGACCGATGATCGGCGGCTGTTATGGCGAACAATCCGGCAGTACCATCTGTCTGAACGCTTATCTGATGCAGGGAAATTACTTCCTGACAGAGGATGTAGACCAGCAGGGCAACGACATTCTGGTTCGAACGCCGGTGAGCGCAGCCAACTGGAACGTGCTGGACACCATGTTCCACGAAGGCACCCACGGTATTCAGGTGGCTCAGGGGCGGGCGGCAGCAACCTACATTTCTCCCGAACAGGACATGGATCTCTACCGCATCCAGCACGATGAGAAGGAGGCCTTCGCCGCCGGGCAGTTCAACACGCTGCAGGCCATCGACGCCGTGCAGAAAGCGTCCGGCCAGATCGATCCGCAGACCGCCGACTATCTGACCACGGTGCGCAACGATTCCTTCCAGGCTGCGCTGCAGTGCGCGGCCACCAACTATAATGACCCCGACATTGAAAAAACGCTGGCACAGGTAATCTATGACCGGGATCACGGCATCCAGCGCAGCAGCCCCTCCCCCAGCTACACTGCCATAAACGCTCTGTGCGACAGCTATAACCTGGGCCAGTCGCGTACCGGTTCCGCCCAGACTCCGGACATCGTTTCTTTGCCGGACGCCGGACAGCAGCATACCGAAGGTCAGAACCCGACCGGTCAGGACACCAGCGGGCTGCAGACGACCGGCATCGGTATGAACAATTCCACCGGCGTGCTGTCCAATGACGGCGCCGGACTGAACAACACCACCGGCGTGCCATCGGACGACGGTGCCAGTCTGAACAACGGTACCACCGGACTGAACATCGACGGTACCGGAATGGTGGACGGCGGCTCCGGACTGAATGGCGGCGCCGTACTGGCAGATGACAGCGCTGGCCTGAACGACACCGCCGAAATGATGGACGACGGCGCTGACCTGAACGGAGGTTCTACCGAAACGATGGGCGGCGGCATCACCGGCATCGGAATATCGGATGACGGCTCCGGCCTGGACGGCGGCACCGGCGGAATGTCGGATGACGGTGCCGGACTGAGCAGCAATACCACCGGAATGTCGGATGACGGCTCCAGTCTGGGCAGTGGAATGTCGGATGACGGCTCCGGCCTGGGCGGCGGCATGGACGGCGCAGACGGTGGTCGGGACATGGACTAAAGGAGCGATCGGCATGATCACACACAAACAGGCGCTTTACGGCAATTTCCTGGAGCAGTGCAGATACCGGCCATCCGGTGAGCCGCCGCGCTATTTCTTCAAGGACGCTTCCAGTGCCCTGACCGTTGCGGTGGATGAACCCACCGTCTTCAAAAACATTCTGCTGCTGGGCGGCGCAGGCAGCGGCAAGACCAATGTCATGAATCAGATCGTGGCACAGGCGCGCCGGTGGGCCGATGCGGGCGGCGAGGACAGCATTTCGCTGATCTTCGATACCAAGGCCGACTACATCAGTCATCCGGGTTTTTTCCGCCCCGGCGACATCGTCATCGCCAACGACCGCGCCCACCGCAGCCGCAGCGCCGTGTGGAACCTGTTCCTCGAGGTGCTGGCCGACGGCCCCGATCCCCGCGACTATGAGAGCAACGCCCGGGAAATCGCGGCTGTGTATTTTCGCGACCGCGGCTCCCAGACACAGCCCTTCTTTGCCAAGGCAGCCCGCGACCTCTTTGCCGCAACCCTGATCTATTTCATCCGGCGCCGCACCGACAGTCCCGCCGCCTGGAAGGACAACCTCAACAACGAATTTCTCACCCGGTTTCTGCTGCACTACGACGCCCGGCAGCTGATGAAGTTCTTCAGCCTTTATCCCGACCTGCAGGGCCTTTCTTCCTATGTGGGAGACGGCACCAGCCATCAGGCTCTGGGCGTGATGGCGGAGCTTCGCAGCATGGTGTACGAGTGTTTTCAGGGCAGCTTTGCCGGACGGGCCCGGGCTGGGCAGCAGGAATTTTCCATCCGGCAGGCGGTGCGAAAAAAGGGAGGCCGCGCAGTTTTTATCTTATACGACCTGTCGGTGGGCGAAAGCCTGGCTCCCGTCTACCGCCTGCTGATTGACCTGGCGCTGAAAGAAGCGCTGGGCGGTCAGCCCAACGGCCGGGTGCATCTTTTCCTGGATGAGCTGAAGCTGCTGCCCCGGCTGCAGCATCTGGAGGACGCCCTGAACTTTGGCCGCAGCAAGCGGGTGAGCGTCGTGGCCGGACTGCAGAGTGTGAGTCAGATTCACGCCGCCTACGGCGAGGATGTGGGACAGGATATTCTGGCCGGATTTGGTTCGGTGTTTACCTTCCGTTTGAACGACGCTTCCTCCCGCCGCTATGTGTCTGAGCTGTACGGTACCAACCTGACGGCCTACCGCTATCAGAATGCGGGCGGTCAGCAGCTGGACCGGGAGCGGGAGGGACACACGGTGGAGGACTGGGATCTGATGCAGCTGCAGCCGGGACACGCTGTGGTGGGACTGGCCTCCCAGGAGCTGCCCTTCCCCTTTTATTTCATGCGGGACCCCGCATCCACATAATGAGGTGAAATCTGATGGCCCATATCAACTATACCCGCAGCGCGCAGTATGTGCGTCGGCGCAGCATCGGTGAGATTCTGCCCCCGGAAAACTGGGGTGCCAGCTTTGCAGCATTCTGCGGTGATCCACACCAGCGCCGGATGGCCGGCCTCCAGGCCGTACGCCGCTGCTGCGGACGGATGGGCGTGGTGGTGCTGCAAAATGATCCGCTGCTGGCTGCCGCGCTGGGCCGTCTGCGGGAGGACATGCCGGAACTGGCCCGGCAAAGCCCGGGCTTCCGCACCTACAGCGTCAATCCCTTCGGCAGTCCCCAGCGCTACTACGACCCGCTGTACGGACTGAACGCCACCGGTGTGCTGGACGCCATCGTGCCCATCGACGGCAGAGGCTACGGTACCAGCTCGGCGCTGAACCTGCGCAGCTGGCTGCAGGCGTATCTGGACATCATGCAGCTGCAGTTCAGACGCAGCCCGGCTCCGTTTGGGCGCTACCCCTTCAACCTGGATCTGCTGCTCCAACTGGCGGAAATGCCCCCTGACCGGCTGCAGCGGCAGGTGCTGCAGTATCTGCCCAGTCCCGGCCGGGAGTCGGTCACAACGCTGCTGGCCCAGAATGACGCGCCCAAAGAGGTGTATGCGGCAGTCCGCTCCTTTGCCAACGAGATGGAGGAATTCCTGTGGACACCCCGGAGCTTTGCCGCCCATCCCTGCATCAGCATTGTGGAGGCGGTACGGCAGCGGTGCGTCATCAGTGTCACGGTGCCCACTGCCCGGCCGACCGTGCTGCGGTATCTGTATCAGGAGCTGAAAGCCCTGCAGGATGCCCGCATTCCTTTTCTGCTGCTGGCGGCCGAGGTGCCGCTGACCGCCAGCCCCGAGCTGCGCAGCCTGTTCACCGGCCCCCACGAAACCGCCAGCTATTCCACCGGCATTCTGGCCGGTGACCTTTCCTATGTAATCGCCGGGACAGACGAGCTGTCCCCCCTGCTTGCGGAACATCAGGAGGTGCTGCTGTTCCGCTGCACCAGCACCCAGCAGGCCAGCCCTTTTTCGGAAGCATTGGGCACCTACCAGCGACTGGTGCGGGAGGAACACCGGGATCGCCACTGGCAGCCGTTCCACATCTTCCCGGTCCGCGCCCGGGGCGTGGGCATCCGCGAGGTGACGGAACACAACATCAATGCTCAGGAGCTGGTGCAGCTGCAGGACGGCGCGGTGCTGTGCGGCGGTCTGTACGATATCCCCATTCTCATCGGACAGGTGCTGCCCTGAATCCCTGTCAAACAGTCGAACGAAGGAGAAGATTTTTGTATGGCCCATTTCTGCAATTACTGTGAATACCTCTTTGACCGGCCCCACAAAAACTGTCCCGTGTGCGGTGGCCCCATAAACAGCGACAGCAGGCCGAATTCCGCCCTGCAGGCTCTGGGCTACTGTCCCGCCCCCGGCGTGCAGCTGCAAGCCGATGCGCAGGACGACTTTTACAGCGCACTGGACAAAGCCTTCCGTGCCCAGCACACCGATGAAACCGGCAAAACCCACCCGGCGCCCGTGTCCGGGCCGCAGCCTCAAACCAATCTTCCTCCAACGCCGACCATCCCTCCGCTGGAAGAGGAAGGCTTTTTTGGACAGTATGAGCAGTCCTCCACCCGGGCGCACATACCGGAACAGGTCGCTCCCGGCCCCTCTGCCCGGGCAGAACAGGACGATATGAACAGAGCCCTGGATGAATACACGCGTCAGGTGCGCGCGACGGTACGGCCGGCACGCCGACTCCGGGGCAGCAGCTGGCCGCAGGCGTTCAACTGGGGTCTGTTCTGGCGGATCATGATGGTGGTGGGTGTGGTGCTGTTTTTGATGTATGTGTGGAGCCAGCGGTTTGTAATTGCAAACGCCATTTTGAATCTGTTCATAGCGCTGATTCCCGGCATTCTGATCATTTGGGTCATCATCTGGCTGATCCGCTCTCTATTCCGGCACTGACGCACCGGATGGTGTGCCGCCGGGAGTAAAGGAGAGGCGGGACATACCCGAGCATCAGCTGAATTGCCTTGCGCCAATGGATGATCGCAGCTTGCTGAAAGCAGCATACAGCATAAAAGAAAGCCAGGACTTCTCTGAGATCCTGGCATTTTGTTTTTTCATCTGTCCGCTTGACAGATGGCGGTTCAATGATGACTGACTGCATACACAAAAATCAGAGTCAGACCGATATATCCGGCGAGAACCAGCGCGATCAGCGACAGCACCACAATACAGGTGATGCGCAGCGCCCGATTTTTACGCAGAAATCTGCAGACCAGAATGATGCCAATGACCATGACCACAAGCAGCAGACTGGCTTCCAACAGCGTCATATGGTTCACTCCTTCTTATAGAGAGTATCCTCCACGCGCAGCGCGTCGACGATATCGGTGAACCAGCGCAGCTCACCCAAAAATTTCTGGTGCAGCTCTTCCACATTGGCATTTTTATTTCCAAGCTCAAAGAAGTCACGCCCGGTCTTAACCGCAACGTGCATCTTGCCGTCCCGCAGGAAAGACATGTAGACCGTGCCGCCGCTCCTGTCCGCCATGGCGGTAATGTATTCCATCATGTGCGGTGTGAGGATGTAGTAGGCTTCCTGCGGATTATCCGCTCTGACACAGAAGCGCTTGCTGAACTGCTCGTTATCCATCGTGACATTGCTCTTCATACTTCTGCGGTCCTTTTTGGTCCACTCGGAGATATACACCTGACCGACCAGTTCCTTGCCGAAGTCGCAGATAAGCCACTGCCCCTTAAAGACCGTATCTTTGCGCGTAGACGTGTTTCCGTCTTCGTCTCTGACCTCTGTCTCATCCATCAGCTCGATGTCGCCCAGTTCAATGTTCAGTCCATGGTAGTTGGCCTTGATATGGTCGCTGCCGCTTGCGCTGTTATAGGAGAACGGAAACACCATGCTGCCAGGGTTTATTTTGCCCCACGGGTTATATTCCACCGCATCGCCCAGTGCCTCCCTCAGCACGCCGCTGACGACATTCTCGCTGAGGAGCTTTTTGGCCACACCGGCACTCTTGCCCCACAGATACCCGCCCACCAGCAGGAGCAGCAGAAAGAGAATAGCCAGAGGAATCTTTTTCAGGTAGAACATCAGGATCATCGCCGCACCGGCGCCGATGATCAGAACATTGGCAAACGTTTCCTTGGCGCGGGCGGAATTGATCGCGGCCTCCAACTGCTCTTTCGTCATCGGCTGCTGTTCTGCGGTCGCCTGCTGTTCTGCCGCGGTCGTCGTCTGCTTTTCTTCCATGATCGTTGTCTCCCTTCTCAGAACGTCATTTTTACATCTTCGCGCTTGCCTGCGTCCGCAGCGAAGAATTCCTTCGGCTGACGCGAGCCTGCCAGCAGACTGGCCGGGAACATGGCAATCGCCGTGTTGTAAGCGGTGACGCTGCTGTTATACAGCCGCCGTGCCGCCTACAAATGCTCCTCCGCATCGCGGATACCGCGCTGGAGCTCCACAAAAACCTCACTGGAGCGCAGCTCCGGATAGCCCTCCGCCACAGCAAAGAGCTTGCCGCTCAGGGAGTCCATCTGCTGCTGGGCCTCGTTCATCTCCGCAATGCTCATACCGCGGCGCAGCTCGATGACCTTTTCAAAGAGCTCGCTTTCATGCGCCATGTAGCCTTTGGCGGTGTCCAGCATTTTGGTGAGCATATCATAGCGCTTGGTCAGCGCCACCTCCACGCCGGAAAGTCCCTCTCCCACGCGAATTTCCTTCTTTTTGAAGCCATTGACTGTTCTGATGCACCAGAAGACAATGATCAGGACTACGATCAGAATTATAATTACCGGAGCCATAACAGATTCTTCCTTTCTTTTTCAATCTGTCCCGCACAAGGGTTATATTCCCCCGCAGAAATCCCGCAGGATGTCAATCAGATTGCCCATGGAGGTCAGCGAGGCTGAGAAGCTCCTGCGTATTTTGCCGATATGCCCCACAGGTTATGCTTTTCCGCAATGGACGAAAAAGCATAACCTGTGGGATACGTCAGTGTCGGCACACCGTCGTCGTTCAGACAAGGGCCTTGCCTATGTCCGGAGCAGGATCATCATCCCTTCGGGACATCACTGTAATCCCGTCCGAGATAGGTCAGAATGCAGCCGCTTTCAACCAGGTTGCCGTCGTCATCAAAGCTGGCCCTGCCGCCGCCGGAGGAACCATCATCGTTCATCAGGTAGACAGCTTCCTCTTCATATCTTACCGGTCCGTCAGAAAGCACCGTCACGCCGTCATCGGCATAGAGAGTCCATCTCTCGGCGCCGAGCTCAAGAATCATTCCTTCGGGGTACTGCCAGAAGCCCAGGCAGGCCCTCTGCATGAATGTTCCCTCGTCCAGCCGGTAAACCGTTTCGTCGTTTCCGAGATGAATCTGGGTCTCCGAATCGAAGTAGAAGCTGGTGATCAGCGTACCGTCCATGGTATAGCAATCATAGCGATAGCTGCCGTCGCCATATTCATCGACACATTCAAGATAGCCGGCAGCTTCCACCGCTCCGCTGGCATAATACATGGTAAATCCGCCGATACCGTCCATTTCGATGCTGGCAGCATCTGCCTCTCCGTCCATTCTCCACAGGCCTTCGGTGCGGAGATAAATATCTCCCACATCGCTCATATCGCCCTGTCCGTCGCTGTGGGCTTCGTAGAATTCCGATCCCATATAGGGGGTATCAGAGGGGAATTCGTTGAGAGGAGGAGACATTGTCCCGACGACCAGCTCCTGGCCGCCGTCCATGGTGTAATAGATATCTTCGACACCGAGATTCTCGGTCAGAGTTTTCCAGAGACTGTCCATCATGAACCAGCCCAGCGAATCACTGTCGAAGAAAAAGAAATCGGTCTTCTGCTCACGGCCGCCAAGTCCCGCAAGCAGTGTAGAATCCGCGGCCCAGTCCACGGTCAGGCCATCAGTGCCCTTGCTGGCGGTGATGGTAAAGTCCAGTCCGGTCAGCCCGGTCAGCTCATCGGCCAGCTCCTCGGCAGTTATCTGGGCGCCGGTATATGCAACGGGGTATTCTTTGACCTCTCCGCCGTTGAAAACAGCATAAAGGACAGCGGTCTGGGTTGCTGTGCTCTGCGACGATTCCACCACCTTCGATGAGCTGGACTCACTGGAAGACGATGAGGACGGCTCGCTGGGAGGAGGTGTACTCCCGCAGGCTGCCAGCAGGCAAACAAGCATCACCAATGTTAAAAAAGCACTCAGTTTTTTCATATTGCACCTCCGGGAACCATCATGGACACTTTTGTCATTCTGCAATCATGGAATTGATCGTGTTCTGCATCAGGATCCAGGCCACGGGAGCGATGACCAGCTCCAGAATCAGATACACAACGGCGCGGTTCTGTGCCGGCAGGCCTCTGTCCGTCTGTGCCTTGTCCAGCAGTCCGCCCATCTTATAGGCCCAGTAGAATCCGTAGATGTTGCAGGTAATGATCGTCAGCAGAAGCGCCGCTACGCCGGATGTTTTCTTTTCGGGATTGGCCAGCTCGTTGACGTCATTGTTGATCTTTACGAACCAATAGAGGCCGAAGAGGCCGAGGGTGACAATGGTGAGAATGACGCAGAGCGCAATATTTCTTTTTTTCATTTTGGTTTCCTCCAATTGTCTTTGTGGTTTGATTGAGACGCTTTTTTGAATCAATGAAGTCGGAAGGCGCTGCCGCTTCCGCCGTCATCCTTCAACCATGGAGTTGATCGTGTTCTGCATCAGGATCCAGGCCACGGGAGCGATGACCAGCTCCAGAATCAGATACACAACGGCGCGGTTCTGTGCCGGCAGGCCTCTGTCTGTCTGCGCCTTGTCCAGCAGTCCGCCCATCTTATAGGCCCAGTAGAATCCGTAGATGTTGCAGGTAATGATCGTCAGCAGAAGCGCCGCGCCGCCGGACGTTTTCTTTTCGGGATTGGCCAGCTTATTGACATCGTTGGTGATCTGTACGAACCAATAGAGTCCATAGATGCCGAGGGTGACGATGGTGAGAATGACGCAGAGTGCAATATTTCTTTTTTTCATTTTGTTTTCCTCCAATTGTCTTTGTTGATTGATCGAGATGCTTTGCTTTCTTTTAATCGATGAAGTCGCCGGTGCTTCCGCTGTCGCTGCCGCCGCCGGAATCGGAGAAGCCGCCTCCGCCGCCTCCGCCGTCGCTCCAGTTGTCGTTGTCGCTGCTGCTGCCGGAAGAAACGGGCATCCTGACTTCCTCAACCTCCCGGCTGATGGAATCCATCGCGTCATAGAGGCTCATATCCTGCAGCCAGCGGTACATATCGTCATCCATGGTATTGGTTGTGTCCGTGGAGACGGCTTCCGGATACTTCAGGGCCAGCGCCTGAGCTACCTTCTGGCCCTTGCCCATCGCAACGGCGTAGACCATATACTCACGCCATACGGAGAATTCCGGAAGCTCCTTATCCTCAAAGGTGGTAAAATCATCCAGGAATCGTCCGAAGGCTTCCCAGAGGGCCAGGGCGTCCTCCGCCTGCTGATCCAGCAGCTGGCAGGTGCTCCCTTTTATCACGATGTTGACCACAAAGCTGATCAAGCACACTATGACCTCCACCACCGCAAAGGCGGCCAGGCCCACCAGAATGGAAAAGACATACTGGATGCCGTCATACAGCGTACTGAACATACAGATCAGCATCGCAACAATCCCCACTGCCGTGGGAAAGATCAGATGAAGCTTGCTCGCCTTGTGGGGATTCATGCCCCGTTCCACTGTTTTGACCGATTCCTTGAATTCGCCGTCCACCGCCTCCCAGAAGCTGTGGCGGAAATCCACAGATGTATCCCGATTGTCCTTGATATAGCTCTGGAGGGCCTTTATGGAAATTCTCCCTCTTCCGTCGGCTGCCTTCCGCAGGAAATTCCACAAAAGCTCCTGATGGCCCGTCGTATGCTCCTGGTCTCCGGCCGGCTCTGCAGCCTCCTGCGGCGCATCGGACGGGAACATCTCCTCGCCCAGTTGCTCATTCAGCAGAAGCTCCGCCTCCCCTTCCGTCGTCCGGAACTGGATCAGCTTTTTCAGATTCAGCTCCAGCAGCGCTGCGGAGAGCTGCCGGGAGGTGCTGAACTTGCTGTCGTAGAAATGAATCAGCTTATCTACAACAGGAGCAGGGCAGTCATCCGGCAGATCCCGGTAATACTGGGGGGACTGGGTGGGGTGACTCCTGAATCTTTTCGTATTGATCCCACGCACAATGCTCACGATTTTTCCCAGGGTGAATATAAGAAGGACCGGAATGCCCAGGAAAAAGATGAGCAGCAGAGTGATGCCATGATCCTCCAGGAAATATTGAACGTCGTCCCGAATTTCATAGCAGGTCCACTCGATTTCAGACAGAATGGGATGCTTTTCCCGCCATGCATCCCGCGCGTTCCGGGATGCCTCCGCCGCGGCTTGCCAACGCTGCTCTTCCTCACGCTTGGCGTTCGCGCTGTCGCTCAGCGCCTGTTCCTCCGCCAGAATATTGGGAAGCGCCTCGCCCTCCTGCTCCCATCCGCCGTAGAAGTAATACGCGGGCATGGCGGTGCGGATATCAACGATCGTTCCCAACGGGACGTTTTCCACGCGCAGGAGCGCGCTGTTGTCAGAGTCCTTGTCAAAATTGCCATTGAGCGGCCCGTGTGCCCAGATGAAGAAATCTTCTGCCGGGATGCCCTCAGGCACTGTCAGCGTGGCGGTGAGGGTGCCAATGTCGGAAATGGCGCTGTCTCCGGTCAGATTCCAGGAGAATTCGCCCACATCGGAATAGAGCTTCACGGCGTTTTCCACCCTGTAGCCGATCTGGAAGACGCGGGTGCCGCTGCCCTGCTGCCGGAAATAGACATAGACGGTATTCTTTCCGTCCCCCGTCTCCACCGCAAAGGTGTTCTCGGGGCGGTTGTCATGATCCGGTGCGTCAAGCTGCGGCACGGACACCCCGTCAATAAAGACCTCCCAGTCCGTGCACATCCGGGGACCGGTATACGCACGGCCTGCCCCCAGACGGGTAAACTCATGATCACCGCTGAACACGACCTCTCTGGTTTCGAGGATGTATGCGCTTCCGTCCTCCAGCAGCGTGATATTAAAGTCCAAAGAGTTCAGTTCCGCGCTGTAATCCTCTGCCCCGGCGGTCAGCGGAAGCAGGGAGACGACCAGCATAACAAGGAAAAGAGAAAGGCACAGTATCCTGCGTAAAGAATGCTTCACAGCATAACTTCCTTTCATGGAAAATTTCTGTCAGAACCTGACGCTGACCTTAGCCTTCTCAGCTTCCTCCACCTTGAAGAATTCCTCTTTCCGGAAATGGAACATCTTCGCTATCAGGTTGGTGGGAACCGTTTCCAGCAGTCTGTCATAACGCAGGACCGTGTCATTGTAGAACTGGCGGTAATTCGCCAGCTTTTCCTCCATCGCGGAAAGCTGCTGCTGCAGATGCAGGAAATTCTGATTCGCTTTCAGCTCAGGGTAGGACTCCGCCACCGCCATGAGGCGGCTCATAGCGCCGGACAGCTCGGTGCTGGCCTGCATCTGCCCCTCGGTATCTGCTGCACCGAGATAGCGGCTTCGGGCGTCGGTAACCGCCTGCAGCGCCTCTTTTTCGTGGGCGGCATAGCCCTTGACCGTTTCCACCAGATTGGGGATCAGATCAAACCGCTGCTTGAGCACCACATCGATCTGGCTCCATTGGGTATGTACCTTTAACCGCTCGGTGACCAACCGGTTGTAGGTGGCGATGCCCCAGATCAGTAGCAGGACAACAAGAGCAATCAGAACCATAACAATCATATCGTTTTCTCCTTTCCTGAATTTCATGAGCTGACGGCTTCGGGGATCTCCCCATATGCCGGACTGCCGGAGCCTCTGTCATCCGACTCAGTCACAAATGCGGAAAAACAGATCTGCCTTGTCTGATTCCTCAAGGTAGTAGTCGAGCGTGGGATCGCTCCACTGCATATGTTCCTTATAGGTCCTGGCCACCGGCTTCGCGACCAGGATGAGGCCGTCATATTCTTCGGGCATACAGACCAGATAGCTCGCGGTGTAAACCAGATACCAGTCCGCCACAAAGAATTCGGCTTCCGTCGAGAAGGAATACTCGATCTCGTAGCTGTGTCCGGCCCATTCCAGGGTTTTGACATAATGATTGTCGATGCGGTCCGTATGGTTTTTCTCGGTATGGTCGTCATCGGTATTGAACCACAGGCCGGTATAGTAATCATACATCGTCTGGTGCATACCGATTATGAACTCCTGATTGAAGGTGCCCAGAGAGGAGGACGGAACATAGCAAATGGCGTCGAACTGAATCTCCCGCATGCCGTCATGGGTGTAGTCATAGTTTTTGATGACCTCCCAATAGCAATCTCCGATGGTATAGTTCTTGCCAAGGTTGTAATAGCTGAAAGCTCCGCCCTTCAGCAGATAGGCACCCGTATCCACCGAGGCGTTGAACTTGAAGCCATTGCGGTCAAAATAGGGCACGCGGGACTCGATCCGTTCCGAGGGAATGAGTACTCCGCCATTTTCGCCGTCAAGGAGGTCACCGCTCGACGAACGGTCAAGCTGCATCTCTGTGCCGGAACCATCGAAGCGGAGCTTGACGCCGGTCGAGGTCCCCAGCACCTTGCCGGACTCGATGACATCCTCCTGGTCGTTGAGGAACTCACATGTCCCGTCCTTGTTTATCCTGAGCCAGATATTTTCGTCCACATACTCCCACAGACCGACGTATGCGCTGATGTCGACGGTCCGGGACGGGAGACTGGACAAATCCTCCCGGTAGACATAGCCCTTTTTCGAGTCCCAGGTCCAGACCAGCGAGATGGCTTCACCTGAAGCGGAAACAAAGCTGAGGCTCACGTCCGTTTCCCCGTCCCTGTTCACGTCGTCAAAGGAGATGTCCCTGAAGGACTCCTGCGCGTCGGGGACCGCCGCCGGAAAGGGAACTCTGTCAACCAGAATCTGCTCCGGTTCGTCCCGGTAAAAAGCCACGCTGTTTGCGTCCACCGAGGCCAGCACATACACGCTGTTTTCGCCCGTATGGGCAATGGTGCCGCTGCCGACGACCACGCCGCTTTTGCGCCAGTCATCACCCACCGCGCTGTTCGAGCTGACCGGACTGACCGGATTGCTCGAGCTGACCGGATTACTTGAACTGCTTGAACCGCCCGAACCGCCGCAGGCGGTCAGCCCCAGACAAAAGATCGCGGCTGCCAGAAGCGCAAATCTCTTTGAAGTGATCATCTTGTCTCCTGCCTTTCATCATTCCATCCGATAATAAGTTTCGTCGCCCCAGAAGATAACGCCTTCATCGTATTCATATACACGGGTGGAAAGACCGGTGTACTGAGCAGATTCCGCATAATAGGTGCTGACCTCATACGCGGAGTAGGAGAATGTGCCGTAGTCCATCCGCGTAGCCTCGGCCTCGCCGACCGCGCGCTCGTAATAGCTCCAGTTTCCGTTGCGGTCGATGACGATGTAGCTCATTGCCGAATAGTCACCGTTGTAATACCAGGTACCTTCAAACTCCGAAACATTCCGCTGGCACAACTCGGAATCCCAGCTGTAGAAGGTGTCGTTGCCGCCGTTGTTGTCGTTGCCGCCATAGTTGCCGTTGTTGCCGTTGTCAATATAAGCGCCGCCGGTGCCGCCGGCCGCACCCTGCCATTGACCGCCCCGTCCATCGAGGTAGTCGAAATAGCCGCATACATCGATGTAGATCTGACCGCCCTCCATTTCGATACGAGCGCCGTCCAGGAAACCGTCCAGGGTACTGTCGATATAGGTGGTGGACCACTCCGGGTCATACCAGAGATAACCTTCGTCCAGCACATAGCCGTCGGAATAGAGCTGCAGATTGCCCTCCGCATCGATTTCCAGGTAATCGTACTGGTCGGTCACTTCGCTTATCCAGAGACCCTCGTACATACCGATCTCATTTACGAAGTCTTCATCGCGCTCATAGTATGTGCCGCCGGAGCCTCCGTTAGGGTTATTATCCGTATAGGATCCGCCGTTGTTTGTGTTGTTGTTATTGTTGTTTACGTTGTTGTTCGCATTGTTATTGTTGTTTACGTTGTTATTCGCGTTGTAGTTGTTGTTCGTGCTGTTGCTTACGCCGCCGTTTACGTTATTGTTATTATTGTTTACCGTACCGGAGCCTCCGCCGCAGGCCGCGCAAAGGAAACAAAGCAGCAGCGGCAGCGTCACCAGTAAGGATCTCAGTGTTTTCTGTTTTTTCATAATAGCCTCCTATTCTTTATCAGACAGGTTCTTCGTCAGACAGCTGCAAGCCTGCGAAAAAGTCTTCATAAACGGATTTCACATCATCTGCCGCGTCAACCGCGGCACGGAAACCGCAGAGATATGTGCAGCTATTTGTTTCCATGACAAAAACGGTCCATTCGCATGCGCCCGCATCCTTGCCTGCGGTATAGGTCACAATATATACCGGATAGCTCATCTTCGCGGTGTACGCATCATTTTTTTCAACGGTCAGCGAATCGTAAGTGGCCGCTTCACTCAGAGCAAGCGCGCAGTCGCCTATATACTCTTCCAGGGTCTGGCCATCATCCCGCTGATTCTGCAGCACCGTGTTGACCACCGTGATCTGCCCGTTCTCCGTGGCATCTGCGTAATAATAGGTGCCGTCCTCACGGACTTCGGACTGAATGGGTTTCATATCGGCAAAAGGCGGCTCGTCGCTCTTCAGTACCAAAACCGCAGGACCGCCATCCTGAATCAGGTCACCCTGACCTTTTTCCTCACCGAGCTGAGATTCCGCCTCCTGGTACACAAACTCTTCGCTCTCCGCATCCCAGAACCACACCATCAGCAGCTCCTTGCCGCCGTCATTGAACTGCATGGCCACATCGCTGTTGCCGTCGCCGCTTCGGTCGGAGAAGTCGATGCTCCGGTAAGCGCCCCATGCGTCGCTCTCAAGGGTGATCGGGTATTCCACATAGCCAAAGATCACCTGAGTCGGCTCGTCGTAATAGAAGTTGGCGTCCGACGAATGAACACACACCAGTACAGTAGTGTCCTCCCCGCCGCGGGTGACGGTACCGGAGTCACACACAATACCCCATGTGCGCCAGTCGTCTCCAGTCACCTCGAACTTGCTTTCCCCTCTGGTGAACACACCAACGTAGTCGATGCACAATGTATCGTTGTCCTCACCGTTAAGCACCTCGCGCTGTATCCGGCACCTGTAGGCAATGCCATCCTGCTCGCAGCAGGCATACATGCAGCGGTATTCCTTCATATACTGAAGCTGGCCGCTGGAAATTACCTCGTCATGGGCATCATACAGTTCGTAGAGGTACTTTCCATCGTTTTCCGTCACCATGAGACTGTCGGCATCCGTGGGATACCAAAAGCCCAGATATTCGTCGTAGATGTCTTCGAAATCGTAATTGATCGATTCGTCGGGAACGATACCCTCGAGGGTACCCGGAGCTTTATCGCCCGTGCTGCCGCAGGCCGCCAGGCATAAGCAGAGAACCGCCGCCAGCAGAAAAGCAACACTCTTTTTGAGCAGATCCGTCATTTCCGTCTCCTCTCTGTCATCATTCCATCCGGTAATAGGTGTCGTCATAGTCCCAGATGAGAATATCTTCTTCAAACTCCATGACCCAGTAACTCACACCGTCATACACAGAAGAATCCGCATAATAGACACTGCCTTCATCCTTGGAGTAGGAGAATGTGCCGTGGTCCATTTCCGTGCCCTCAGCGTCGCCGGGCGCACGCTGGTAGTAGCTCCAGTTTCCCTCACCGTCGATGACGATGTAGGTATCCGCCGAAAGGTCTTCCTGGTAATACCAGACACCTTCGAACTCCGAAACATTCCGCTGGTGCAGCTTGGCGTTCCAGCTGTAATACTCATTCCCGTTTCCGGTGCCATCATCGATCCATTCAATGCCGCTTTCATCGATATAGGCAAAGCGGCCGTAATCGGAGAACAACAGCCGGCCATCCTCCGGGGCGCCTATATCAAAGCCGTCCACGTCGCTGCCCTGTGTGCTGCAGATATAGAGGGTCTGTTCCTGTTCCCCTGCATACCAGAGATAGCCTTCATCGATCACCTTGCCCTCAAGCTGGAGCTGCCAGTCGCCATCATCATCGAACACCAGGTAATCGCACCGGTCGGTTGATTCGCACAACCAGACGCCCTCGTACGGAGCGAACCAGTCATAGCTGAAGACGTAGCCGGCGGAGATGGTAAGCGTCTCCCCCTCCACTTCGATATAATAGCTGCCGTCCATGGCGCCGCCCACGTCGCTGCAGATATAGATGACATCCTCGTCCGGTTCATAACGAAGATACCCGCTGTCCGCCACGTTGTACTCGTCGAAATAAAGCTTCCAGTTACCTTCTGCGTCGAACTCGATGTACTGGTATGGATCGACGGTCGAGCAGCGCCAGCGGCCTTCGACCTTAACGGGCAGCGCATCGGCATCATCGACCACGACCGGAGCTGTGCCGCCGCCCGCTTTGGTGTAGGTGCCAAAGTACTCGAAGACCAGCTCATCCGCGTCAAACCTAAGCAGATAAGCAGCGCCGTCAAATTCGTTATGGACGTAAACACTGTCGTATGCCTTCACATACTGAAGAGTGCCGCGGGCATTCGAATCCCCATTGACATCCAGCAGCTGGTAATACACCTGTCCGTCGTCGCGCTTCTCCACGGTAAGTACGTTGCCCTGCCCGTCTTCCCATGTGCCCAGATAAGCGCTGTAATCATATTCGGCCGAATCATCCGGGTCCAGATCTTCAAGGACATCAGGAGCAGCAGGAATGACGTCCCCTGATCCGTCTTTCTTCCCGTCGCCGCAGGCCGTCATGCTCAGGCACATAAGCAATGCAAGCAAAAGGCTTCCATACCTTTTCCATTTTTTCATGTTCACGATTCTCCCTTTTTAATAGGATGCAGTCCAATGCTCCCGCTCCGCCATGGACAGCAGCTCGTCGTGGCTCAGCTCCACATTGCCGAAGCGGACAAAGATGCCATTGGTTACGACGCTGTTCCACACCTGCGGATCGGCCAGCGGCCGGAACCGGATTTTGTCAAGGTAGGGCTTCATATCCAGCAGCAGACGGCTGCCGGACACGAAATCAACCTGCAGGACATAGTCGTTCATTGCCTTGACCGCTGAAATATACTTCCTTTCCATAAAAGTCCTCCTTCCTGAATTCTTTCTGAATTGCACTTTAACAGCGACCCTGTTCATGCACGCAGCAGATTCCCGGGCTTTTCACAGGCTCCCGGCAGGAATCGGCATCCGGAAAGTCTCACCGGCTGCGCGCCCCCTCGTTGAGGTACTGGATGAAGGCCCACATTTCCTCGTCCGCTTCATGCTCATACTCGGCGGAAAGCGGAATATAGAAATAGGTGTCATCCACATAGGTCTGTTCGGGCAGATCAGGGCTCTGTCCATCATCCCAGGTCACATCCACCAGCACGGGCTCACTGCCGTCGCAGGGAAAAAGCACATTCCACGCGTGGCTGCTTTCTTCCGTTTCGTTACCCCACACCCATGCGCAGTTGATGCCGGCATACTGGCAGATCAGCCCAAACGCCCGGGCATACCCGGCGCAGACCGCGGTCTCCTGACCCTCGCCAAGCACATTATATGCTTCCTGGTAAATATCGTATCTTGTCTGGGTCAGCGGAAGCTCCGGTTCATAGCCAATGGGGTCGTAGGCGATCCTGCGGGCTATATAGTCGTGTACCTTCCGCGCGTACTCCTTTTCTTCCTCATAGTCCGTAAAGCCGCCTTCGGGAGGGGGGTTATTCACGACATAGCTGTACGCTTTCAGTCTGGCCTCCTGATCATACTCCGGTACATCATACACGATCTTAACCTTCGCGTACACGCTGTCAGGATCACCGTCATCCTCCGTGAGCATATCCCAGGGTCTGTACGAGCTGAACAGATAGTAGCACATGGCATCCGAGCATGCCTGATCCAGTGCCTCCGCGCTCAGGCCGTATGACAGCTCCCAGGGGATCCGGCACTCAAATTCAAGGCTGCCGCTGACGAAGTTCCACAGCGCGTATTCAGACAGCTGCTCCTGCGTTTCCAGAAGCGGCATCTCGTCATACTTCTTTTCCCGCAGCTTCAGGATATCCGGCATCAGCTCCGGGAGATCTTCCATCGTCACCTCAATGACGGTCTGTGTTCCGGAAGTGTCCGATTCGGGATGCGTGACGGTCTGCGAGCTTTCAGTGTCCGATTCGGGCTGCGAAACGATCCGTGATGCTTCAGAGCTTGCTTCGGACTGCGGCTTGGAGCTCTCCGAAACTGTGGAGCTCTCCTTATGACCGTTTCCGCCGCAAGCCGAAAGGCTCACGCTCAGGATCAGAGCCAGAAGAAGGCTCAGGACTCTGTGGCTGTCCTTTTGCATTCGCTTCACTGCACTTCCCTCCTTAAAGCAAAAAATTCTTCCGTATTCCTATTGTACGGGGAAATTTATGAAATGAACATTAACCAAAGGTTAGGTATTTTGCAGAAGCCGCCCGGAAAGTTGTCGAAAAACGCCTTCCCGGCACGCAAAAGTCCCCGGAATCCTATGGATTCCGGGGACTTCTTTCATCCGGGAGCGAAATCAGCGGGAAAGCCGATTACGCGATCCAGACGCCGTTTTCATCGACACGGTAGCCATCGGGGGTGACGGTACCGGTGAGCATGGCGCCGCTCTCGCCGAGATAATACCACGCGCCCTTCCAGTACAGCCACTTGCTGGTCAGCATGGCACCGTTCTTGTCGAGGTAGTACCAGGTGCCGTTCCAATTCACCCACTGATCAGTCAGCATGGCGCCGTCGGGGCCGAGGAAGTACCAGACGCCTTTGGCGAGCACCCACTGATTGCTGACCATGGCGCCGTCAGAGCCGAGGAAGTACCAGACGCCCTTGCTGAGCACCCACTGGTTCGTCAGCATGACGCCGTCGGAGCCGAGGTAATACCAGACGCCTTTGGCGAGCACCCACTGGTCTTTGACCATGGCGCCGCTGCCGCCGAAGTAGTACCAGTGACCTTCTTCATCCTGATACCAGGTATCGGAAGCCATGCCGCCTCCGTCGCGGAAGAGGTAGGTTTCGCCGTCGATTTCCTGCACGCCGTCTTCGGCCATGGTGCCGTCTTCCGGATCATAGTAGTGCCAGATGCCGTCTTCCTCTACCCAGCCGTCCGGGGTCTCATCGGTACCCGTGGAGCCGCTGCCGGAGGAGGAACCGCTGCCGGAGCCGGAAGAGCCGCTGCCGGAACCGCTGCCGCCGGAGGAATTTCCGCCGTTATAGGTCCAGTTAGCCGTTACGGTCACGGCCTTGGCCGGCATGACAAAGCTGGTGTCGGCGCTGCCGGTGTTGGGGATGATCACATCGTCAGACGTCCAGCCGCTGAAGGTGTAGCCGCTTCTGCTGCCGGCTGCCAGCGTGACAAGGTCTCCTTCTTCATATTCTCCGGTGCCTGCTGCCGAAGCATAGCTGCCGTTGACGGTTACGGTGTACTTTGCGGGGGAGGTGTCATCTGCTGTTAAGATGGGCAGTTCAAACATGCATCCGATAGTGGAGTCGAAATTCTCTCCGTAGTCTGCTGCTTTGTTGGTGCCGTTCAATGTGACATGATCCTTGGTCAGCCCGGATACATCATATCCTGTTTCTACATCTGCTCTCAGCATCAGGCAGTATACCTTGCCTGCTTCCAGCGAACCGGTAACGGGTACCACGTCATCCGGGCCTTCACCGACAACCTCGCACAGGAGATAAGAATACGGTTTGCCCAGCCCCTCAAAATATCCTGCGGTCAGGCTCAGGCCTTCGGTATTGGAGGTGACAACGATATCCTTTGCGTTCGCTCCCACGGTATAGCCCTTCAGGGCAAAGCTGGCTTCCGTGATCTGCTTTGTCTCTGCTTCGGGAGTCCAGTGAGCGTAAACGGTGGTATCGGCAGTGAATACGTTGACGTAGGTGTATACCTTTTCGCCTGCCGCGGTGAACCAGCCGTCAAAGGTGTAGCCGTCGCGGGCTGCGCGGGGTAAATAATCCACCGTGCCGTCCGGTTCGGTTTCAGTAGTAGTCTGGCCGGTCAGATCGCCGCCGTTGGGGTCGAAGGTGATGGTGTAGGTTGTATCGGGCGTGTCGTCGTTTTTCTTCCACTTAACGGTAACAGCTACATCTTTTGCAGGCATGATGAAGTAGCCACAGCGTTGGATGTCCTCCACATCTTGAGGAATAGTCCATATAAAATCATCTTTCGCGATTCCGTCAAACTCCAAGCCTTCCAATGTGTAGCCGGAGTCGGCCCGCGTACCGATGAACAGCATGACTGTTTCCCCTTCGGCATAAGTCCCCCAAATACCGTCTTTGCCGCAGGGTAAGCCCGACATTCCGAGTTCTCCGTACAGGCCGCCGTTTACCGTAACAGCGTATTTGGTGCGGGCATCCAGCGTGAAGGTGGCGGTTTTTTCGTTTTCGCAATCGTAGGTATAGGTGACTACATCGGAATTAAACGTCAGGATATTTCCGTTGACCGTGCCGCCCTTCCAGTCACTTGCCTTGTTCACATCAAAATTTCCGGGCAGGGAGGAGAGATTAAAGGTTCTGTTATCACCCAGCGTGATATCATAGGTATTGCTGGTGCAGTGCAGCGTCTGCAGCGCATTATTCTTGCTGACGTCCAACGATGTCAGATTGTTGGTGTTACAGACCAGCTGCTGCAACTTGTCATTCTTGCTGACGTCCAGTGATGTCAGATAGTTGGAGCCACAGTCCAGATACTCCAGTGCTGTATTGCTGCTGACGTCCAGATTCGTCAGCCAGGTTTTGCCGCATTCCAGATGCTTCAGTGCGGTATTGCTGCTGATGTCCAGTGATGTCAGATAGTTTCCGTTGCAGATCAGCTTGGTCAGAGCCGTGAAGTGCTCAATGCCCTGGAGACTCTCAATACCGCCGTCAGAGCAGTCTATCTCTGTTACCGCCGCGATTTCTTCGGAGGTGAGTATGCCGTCCTCATCCGTATCAAAGTTTTCGCTGACATAGGCGCGGAATGCTGCATCCGGGAAGTTTGTTGAATTGATTTCGACATCGCACGTTGTCACAGGCGCAGAGCTGTCGACCGTGCAGAAATCGCTGGAGTAGTCGGTCATTTTATCGCCGTTGTACTGCTCGTTGAACACGTAAAGCGTATCCGTGTTCTTGTCGAAGCTGTCTGGCAGGGTGATGCTTACCGTGCCGTTTGCACCGTTCGTCGTGCCATCCAACGGTGCAATACGCCCATAGTAAGAAACATTGCCGTTCGCATCCCTGACAATGGCGGAAATATATTCGTTATTGCCCGTTGCTGCGTTTTCGTACCTGACCGTCAGCGTATTGCCGCTACGCGCCGTGGTGCTTGACGTAAATTCGTTACGACTGCTGTCCCTCAGCGTCAGCTTCCATTCGGGGTCGCTATACGCAGAAACTTCGGTCAAGTTGCCGTCAACCGTTGTATCGGCCTTGCCGTCTACGGCGGCAGAGGCAAAGAGCACAGAGTTCATATCTAAATTAAAAGCGGGACGCACACCGAGAGCAATAATAGCTAAAGGAACGTGATCGATTCCGCCGCCAGCTGACACGAAATAGGCGCTTCCTTCGCTGTAAGAGGAACGGAGCCACCACCTAGCCTCCCCTTTCGGATCGGCTATGCTCCGTGCTTGGCGCACTTCCGAATCAAGGACTTCCGCTTCGGCTTTGGACAACGGGAATAAATGGGCGTTTACGTCCGTTACACGGTCGTCATCCGCATACATACTTTCCTTGGTGAGGGTCGTTTCTTTGATTGCACCCTGCTCCAAATCCGAAAACAGCGTTGTATCTGTTCCGTTGTATAACCCGTCCATCGTTTTTTTAAGAACGCTGCTAATTACCTCATTCGACGATGTACTGTAATTGTAATAGCCATTAGCAGCCTGGGGCCCGTAATATGAGGAGTTACCTCGGAAATCCGAAGTACCTAATGTGTACTTGCTTAACATAAAACCATAATTGTTAAGCATATACCATGGCACATCGGTTGCTCCGTATGTTCCAAAATACACGATATCGCCCGTCCCAAGACTGCTCGTGCCCAGTATAATGGCAGGGGTGTCTCCATCGGACGGCCTCGGAGTATTGTTCACGGTAAGGGGAATGCCCTTAAGATCACTGGCGTAGTCGGTTCGCTCATCACCGTTACATTGTTCGCTGAACACATAAAGGGTATATGTACCCGCTGTAAGGCTGAACGGGATAGTAATGCGGATCTCCCCGGCTTCGTTGGTCGGCTGTGCAATTTTCCCATAATACTGCACGCCGCTGCTGTCCGCAATCATGGCGGAAATATACTCGTTTGGAGCGTCATCTGTCTTTATCGTTGCTCCTGTGTAATTGAGCGTAATGGTGTCGCCGGGCTTGCAGCTGGCGGTCGTTTCCGTTACTGCGAACTGGCGGCTGCTGTCCTTCAGCGTCAGTTTCCATTCGTTGCCGTTGTTATCGTCCACCTTTTTAAGACCAATGTTGGTCCCATTCTTGCCGCCTACAGCGGCAGAGGTGAAGAGGACAGCGTCCAGATTTAAATTAAATGCGGGACGCACAGCCTTAGAAACGTGTATATAGGTGTTAGAATAGTACATTGAGTACATGAAATTGGCAAGATTATCAACATTAGATGTGCGGATCCACCAGCCCTGTCCCTTTCCTTCTGGATCGGTTATTTCTTGTGCTTTCCATTGGCTTTTTTCAATGCTCCAGGCTTCGCTGAGGGACAACGGGAATAAATGGGCTTGTACGCTTGGCGTACTGCTGTCATGCATGCTTTCTCCGGTAAGAGTCGTTTTTTTGATTGCACCCTGCTCCAAATCAGAAAACAGTGTTGTACCTGCTCCGTTATATAGCCCATCCATTGTCTTTTTAAGAACGCTGCTATCTTCGCACTCGCGTTCAGTGCTGTAATTGTAATAGCCAAAATCGT
>JAQXNQ010000166.1 GCA_029098085.1 Oscillospiraceae bacterium | reverse complement strand
CGCCACAATCACCAGCGAGGTGACCAAGGCTGCCGCCTGCACCGAGGACGGCCTGCGCACCTACACCGCCACTGTCACCTTCGAGGGCAAGACCTACACCGACACTAAGACGGAGCCCATCTCCGCCACCGGCCATGCCTACGGCGCGCCCACCTGGAGCTGGAACGGCTATACTTCCGCCACGGCGACCTTCACCTGCGCAAATGACAGCAGCCACGTCGAAACGGAAACCGCCACAATCACCAGCGAGGTGACCAAGGCTGCCTCCTGCACCGAGGACGGCCTGCGCACCTACACCGCAACCGTCACCTTCGAAGACAAGACCTACACCGACACCAAGACAGAGCCAATCTCCGCCACCGGCCACGACTTCACCGTAAAGACGGTCAGCGAGGAGACGCTGCGTTCCGCTGCGACCTACGCGGAGAAGGCGACCTACTGGTACACCTGCAGCAAGTGCGGTGCCATCAGCGACAGCCTCTATTTTGAGGACGGCGACGTACTGGCCCACCAGATCAGTGGCGACAAGAGCTGGACCAAGGGCTCCAAGACCGGCCTGAAGATCACGGTGGATGATCCCTCCGTCACCGGCGTGGAGATCGACGGCAAGGCGCTCACGGAAAAGGACTACACGCTGGATGCGGCCACCGGAAGCCTTACTCTGAATCCTTCCGTACTGGAAGCCCTGACTGTGGGCGAGCACAAGGTCACCGTGGTGTTCCGGGCAGGCTCTGCCGATCTGAGCTTTGCCGTTGTGGAAGACGTCAAGCCCACCGAACCCACGAAGCCTACCGAACCCACCAAGCCGAATCCTTCGGATCCCGTAACCGGCGACAACAGCGGCCTCATCCTCGTCTTTGTGCTTCTGGCTGTCTCCGCGGCGGGAATCGCCGTGCTGGCCTTCCTTGCGTGCAAGCGCAGAAAGAACCATTCCTGATCATCGGTACTCTCTCATGGTGTCTGAAAACCATGGGAGAACACAAAAAAGCATCGGGCTTTGAGCCCGATGCTTTTTTCTGTTTCCGGAAGCTGCTGTCGGAAAGCAGCGGGCCCGTTGTTCATGACTCTGTGTTCGGCGCCGCCTTTTTCCTGCGGGGCCTGCGGTTTGGAAGGGAAGACGGATTCGCCGGGCGGGGAGAAAACAAATGTGATTTTGTCACGGAAGGAATCCGCAAAAGAGGATATAATAAACACAAACAAAAACAAAAAGGAGGTACTCTATATGAGATTGAAGGACAAAGTTGCTATTATCACCGGCGGCAGCCGCGGAATCGGCTTTGCCACTGCGGATAAGTTTTTGCAGGAGGGAGCGACCGTCATTATCACGGCCACCTCTCAGGCTTCGGTGGAAAAAGGCGTGGCCCGCCTGAAGGAAAAGCATCCCGAGGCCAAGGTGGCGGGCATTGCCCCCGATCTTGCCAGCCTGGAATCCGTCGGCGCTGCCTTCGAGGAAGTGATATCCACCTATGGCCATGTGGATATTCTGGTGAACAATGCCGGTGTTTCGGATAGCACCCCTTTCAGTAAATACACCGAGGAAACCTTTGATAAGGTGATGAACCTGAACGTGAAGGGCATCTTTAACGCAAGCAAGGCGATTGCGGAACATATGGCCGCCCGCGGTACGGGTGTCATTCTTTCCACCTCTTCCATGGTCAGCATCTACGGCCAGCCCAGCGGAGTCGCCTATCCCGCTTCCAAATTTGCCGTCAACGGCATGACGGTCTCTCTGGCCCGCGAGCTGGGGCCGAAGGGGATCCGCGTGAACGCCGTGGCTCCCGGCATCACGGAAACCGACATGATGAAGGCGGTTCCCAAGGAGGTCATCGAGCCGCTGATCAAGCAGATTCCGCTGCGCCGTCTGGGCCAGCCCGAAGACATCGCCAACGCCTTTGTCTTCCTGGCTTCTGACGAGGCATCTTATATCACCGGCGTGATTTTGAGCGTGGACGGCATGGCAAGAACCTGAAAAAGGAGCGGCTGCCATGCAGCCGCTCCTTAGCGCGGGAAATACGACGCAGATTTCCCGCCGCAGAACCAGATTACAACACAAAAGGAACAAGGAGAATCACAATATGTCTGTCATTAAAATCAACAAGGATAATTTTCAGCAGGAGGTACTCCAGTCTGAGAAGCCCGTTTTGCTGGACTTCTGGGCCGGCTGGTGCGGCCCCTGCCGGATGGTCGGCCCCGTCGTGGACGAGATCGCCGAAGAACGCGCCGATATCAAGGTCGGCAAGATCAACGTGGATGAGGAGCCGGAGCTGGCTGCCGAATTCCGGATTATGAGCATCCCCACCCTGATTGTGATGAAGGACGGAAAGATCGTCAACCAGTCCGCAGGCGCAAAACCCAAGAGCCAGATTCTTGCCATGCTGTAAGAGAAGCAGCGGGGCTTGCGCCGTACGGCGGCTCAGGCTCCGCAGGCCGCCCGGAGCTTCTCCCTGTCGGTGATCTCGACCGCGCCGCGCATCAGGCGCACCATCCCTTCACCCTGAAAATACCGGAGCATCCGGGTGACTACCTCACGGGCCGAGCCGAGATGCCTGGCGATCATTTCGTGGGTGATTTTCAGCGAGTCGCTGCCTTCCAGAGCGCTTTCCTCCAGAAGGAAGGACGCAAGGCGCTGGTCAAAGCGCTTCCAGAGCACCTGCTCCATGAGCCACATGACCTCCGACAAGCGGCTGGCCATGATCTCGCTGGTATAGTTGGCAAGGGGAGCGGAGTCCTCCATGACCCGCTTGTAAATCTCGGCCGGTATGATCAGAAGATCGGTGTCCTTTTCCGCTTCGATGGTGAGTTCAAACTGGATGCTGGGCATCATGCAGGAGGCGGAGAACAGGCAGATATCCATGTCGAAAAGACGGTAGACGGTGATCTCCCGGCCCTCCCCTGACAGGATATAGGCGCGGAGCTGACCGGAGCGGATCAGCAAAAGGCCGGTGCAGTTCATGCTGCCGTTGTGGATAATGATGCCTTTTTTCACCGTGCGGCTTGCCGTGCTGCCGGAAAGTCTCTCCTGCTGCGCCGGCGTCAGCCTGCTCCAGACAGGGAAGTATCGCTCAAGCTCCATCCATTCCACCCCCTAACATGAGAAGTATAATACAGTTTGCGGCGGATGTCAAATGCCCCGTCGGCATTTGCTTCCGCCGGACTGCTCAAAAGGGCGGAGGTACGGGATGGAGGGGAGAAGGGTGAAATGGCGGGAAGATATGTCCCAGTGTAGAAATCAGGGCTGCCGCGACGGATATGCAGCCCTGTATACAGTCAAAAGCGGTGCGAAAAGCACCGCTTTTTTGATGAGCGAAAGGAAAACGAATGGATATTGACAGAATCCGAGGGCTTGGGAAAGACCCTGCCTGCTAAAAGCGGCAGTGGGCTTCTCCTGTTCTCGGATTCTAAGGAAACTCTGAATCAATCCTTGGTGATTGAATCAGAGCTTCCCTAAAACGGCGTCAGAAAAGCCCAGCGTTCTTGTACTCCGACCAGATGCCAGCCATTCTCCTATCTTTGAACCGAAGCAGTAAAAAACAGTCAGTCAATTAAGAAAAAACGAACCGGCTGATTCTGAGTGAACGCAAAAGCAAAGCTCCCGCAGGCGAATGATCTCTTCTGTGGGGTTCGTTTATTTGAATTGTTTTATTCATACGAAAGACAACCGAATAGCACAAAATGTCACGAATCGACAAGCAAATGTCAATAATATCGATTGTATTGAATGTTGAAAATGACTAAGATATGATTAGAAAACGGGATAGAATTCGTCCTTTAACCAAAAGAGCATTTTGGATTGTACTCATGAATTCTTTCAGCAACAATGAGCATTTCAAGTATTTACGGAGGAAAAAGAGAATGAAAAAAGAGAAAAACGAAAGCATATTATATCTGCGTCGCGTCACAACGATTCTCCTTTGTGTTTGTATGATGATAGGCCTCTTTGGAGGCTGTGGTAAAGAAGGCACAGCGCCTGCGGATGAAGAGACAACGCTGGTCATATTTGCCCCCAGTTTGATTATCAAAGATGACGAGGCGCGGCAGGCCGAATACAGGCAGATTTTCAAAGAAGCCGTTGGTTGTAATGTGGAATTCATCACAACGCCAATCAGCGGATTTGAGGAAAAACTGGGTGTTATGCTGAGTTCCGGCCAGCAGATTGACTTGATTTGGACCACAGGCGTTCCTTCTATCCTAAAAATGG
>JAQXNQ010000165.1 GCA_029098085.1 Oscillospiraceae bacterium | reverse complement strand
TGAAGGAAGCGATAATCCTCACTGCCAGCCGTCTCATACAGCGGTCTGGTCAGCGCCAGGGGAACATTCCGGTAGCAGCGGTTCACCGTGCGCCCGTCGATCATATGATAGGTGAGCCGGATGGTGCAGCTGCCGTACTGCCAGGGAGAGGCGCTGCCGTCGTCAAAAGTGTACCGCTCATACCCGTCCTTCAGCTCCGATCCGCCGCCGGCTTCCTGGTCGTAATCCTCAATGGCCTTCTGATTGTCCAGAATCTGCCCGTGAGCCTTCAGCACCCGGCTGATATTTTCCCTGTCCGTCATGGAGAACATCTGAGACAGATACTCCTCCGCCCCCACATTCCAGCTGACCTCCACCGAGCGAACGCCCGACTCCACCGGCAGATGCTGCTCATAGCCAAAGGTGCCGCTGAGAGCCGCCACACCGAAGAACATGGCCACCGCCACCACGGCGCCCACGCTTACCAGCGCTGTCTCCCGGATGCCGCTGAAGCCCCGGTTGCGGATGGTGTCCAGAATGAAGTAGCCAAGCACGCCCACGAGAACCCCCACCCAGATGGGCAGGTCAATGTCCTCAAACAGCAGCCAGGTGCCGATGCCCGCCGTGATGGAGATCAGCAGAGCGGCGATGTAAAACAGCGGCCGGAAGGCAAAGCTGCTGCCAGCGGACTCGCTTCTCCGCTTCCGGTACAGCACCATGCCCGACACCAGCGTCACCAGAATGGTCACGGCCAGCTGCCAGAAGCTGCTCCAGACCGCACTGCTGCCCGCCACCATTTCCACCAGCATATAGCAGGGGGAAAACCGCATCAGGAAGCCCAGTAAACCGGTGGTATAGCTCTCGCTCCAGCCGAAGGTGATCCGGCTCAGACTGCTGCTGAGCACCATCAGGAAAAACGGATACCCCAGCTGGGTGATGCCAAAATAGGTGATGCTCTCAAACAGAGTGCCGCAGTTGACCATGATAAAAACCATCAGGCTGTACAGAGCCAGCCCTGCCAGCGCGATCCGCAGCACCCGCTGCAGCATCCCGTCGCCGTCATGGCAAAGCTCCGCCAGAGCGCCGCAGGGAAGCCCCAGCACCAGATAGGGCCCCAGCAGGATCACAGCCCCTGCCAGCACATTGCCCCAGTACAATCTTCCCCGGGTCACCGGAAGCGAATGGTACACATCCACCGCCTGCCGGCTGTTGATATAGGAAAAGAGCAGCAGCGGCAGGATGCAGGACAGGGTCAGCAGGATAAAGTGAAACAGCACCTCGGTGGACAGGCCGTAGAATCCATCCCTGCTGTTCAGATCCACCGTCAGAAAGACCGGCCCCGTCACCAGCAGCAGCGCGCTGTAGAAAATCAGCACGCCCTTGTACCGGATCAGGCTGTCCCGCAGCACGGCGCTCAGCCGGTTCAGCTTATTGGAAGATGACATTTGCGTCATAGCCCTTCACCTCCATTTCGTACAGGAAAACCTCTTCCAGCGTCAGGGGATAGGCCTCGACCGCTGCCGGCCGGAAGGGCTCCAGCGCCGCTTCAATCTGCTCCATCTCTCCCCGGACAATCAGTGTAAAGAACTTGCCCCGCTGCTCCAGCTCCATGACCTGCAGCGTCTCCCGCAGCTGCTCCGGCGTGACCGGCTCGTTAAAGACCGCCTGCAGCTTGTGCACCTCGCCCTTCAGATCGTCCAGCTCCTTACTGTACAGCAGGCTGCCCTTGTGGAGAATGCCCACCGTGTCGCAGATCTCGTCCAGCTCCCGCAGGTTGTGGGAGGAAATGATCACCGTCATCTCCCGCTCCGCCACCGTATCCGACAGGATCTTGCGCACCACCTGCCGCTTGACCGGATCCAGACCGTCAAAGCACTCGTCCAGCAGCAGATAGTCCGGCTTTGCCGCCAGTCCCAGCAGGAACGCGCCCTGCCGCTTCATGCCCTTGGAAAAGGTGCTGACCCGTTTGTTCCGGGGCAGGGAAAACAGCGTGCAGAGGTGCTCATACAGCGCCCGGTCAAACCGGGGATAAAAGCGTCTGTAAAAGGCTGCCATGGTGTCCAATGTGGCCTGCGGGACAAAGTACGGCTCATCCGCCACCAGAAAGGTTCGCTCCTTCTGGGCGGGCTGCTCCCAGACCGGCTGGCCGGAAATGGTCACCTCGCCGCCGTCCGGACGGCAGATGCCGCAGATCACCCGCATCAGGGTGGATTTTCCGGCGCCGTTGGAGCCGACCAGTCCATAGATGGAGCCCTGCCGCACCGACAGCGTGATGCCGTCCAGCGCTGCGGTATCATCAAAATACTTGGTCAGGTTTTCGCACACAATCATGTCTGCTCCCCTCCTTCATCATACACGCTTCTCAGCAGCTCATCCAGCTGCTCCATGGGAACGCCTACCCGCCGGGCTTTTTCCGCCGCCTGCCGCACACCCCGAAGAGCCTCCTGACGAACCCCCTCTGTGGCCAGCGCGTCGCCGGACAGAAAGCTGCCCCGGCCGCCCATGGAATAGATAATCCCTTCGCTTTCCAGCTCCTGATAGGCCTTTGCCACCGTGTTGGGATTGATCCCCAGATCTCTGGCCAGGGTTCGCACCGACGGCAGCTGCTCATCCGGCTGCAGGATGCCTTCCCCCGCCAGACGGATCACTTCTTCCTTCAGCTGCAGATAAATGGGGCCGCCGCCCCGAAGACTGATGGTAATCAGTGACATGCGCACACCCCTTTCTGACTGTGTGAACTGTCCTATTTCACATAGTACATTTAGTACAGCTTCAGTATAACAGGCTTCTCCCGTGCTGTCAAGCAAAATTTCTCCATAAAAAATCTGCCGGAGGAAACCCTTCGGCAGATCCGATCACATCGCTTTTAACGCAGAATTCTCACAGCCGCTCCCGCACCGTCACCCGCACGGTGTCGCC
>JAQXNQ010000164.1 GCA_029098085.1 Oscillospiraceae bacterium | reverse complement strand
GAAAGCTGAGAGAAGTCCTTATGGCCTTCTCTCGGGCTGGTATCACCTATCGACCTTTGCCAAGGATTATGGGTCAAGGGGCTTGCTCCTTGCAGGTCCAGGGCAGCGCCCTGGTCGCGCTCCGCAGAGCGCGAAATCCTGTTCCTCCGCGCCCGGCGCGGACAATAAAACAGAAAAAAAGCGCGGCCCGTAGGCCGCAAGATACCAACTGGACAAAGCCATGCCCGCTTCCAGCGGGCATACACGTTGCCTCTTTTGTGCAACTTTTTCTTGCAAACCACTTTTTCGACAGACTGAGCGGGCACTCCAAAGAGCGCCCGCCGGACTGTTGAAAATGCTGATGACCGTCAGCGGTTTGCGTGAATACAGAACCGTCTTTCGCGGGAGACATCCACGCCGATCTCACGATGCATCCTCTCTGCATGTAATGCGTACGGTTCCTTTGGCCTGCTTTGCGGTGATAAGAACAGTATAACATCCATCCCGGGGGATCGTCAATTTAAAATGGGTCATTTCTTTTCCGTTTCCCTGATAAATGGAGCTGCCGTCTTCGCTCTGGATGTCCATCTGCAGGGAACCCTCCTCGGTTTCAAACTGAATCTGCAGGATGTCGGATTCCTGCAGCTCCAGCGTGTGGGAGTCGGTGCCGTTCATCCTTTCGATTTCCAGGACATAGGCGTCCGGATTTTTGATCCGGACGCCCTGGAAGGTTGGGGTCAGAAGCTGGTGCGCCGCGAGGCACAGGGCTGAAACGCAGAGCACTGCGGCGGCGCAGAGAATCATCCACATCCGGTTTTTCGTTTTTGCGTTTTTCATGATCGTTTTCCTCAGGGACGGTCAGCGGTGCTTTCCGGCGGTCAGCAGGTTCATGGCCACATAGATGCCGACGGCTATGACAATGGCTGCCAGCAGAATGATGTACATGACGCCCGGCTCCACCCTGTTTCCGAAGAAATACAGGTTGCAGTCCACGCTGTCCCGGATGGCCTTTACCACCTCAGCCGGAAAATGCTGGTTTTCCATCTCCTCAAACACACCCCGCAGCGCGTGGTTGCGCAGCAGGCTGGTTCCGTAGGTGCCCGGCAGGAAGGAGATGACCTTCTGCAGGCCGTCCGAGAACTGGGAGATGGGCATGTAGGCGCCGCAGATGAAGCCATATCCCGCGCTGACAATGGTGCCCACCGCGGAGGCCTGTCCCTGAGTGGACAGGGGAAAGTTGACGCAGGAGGACAGGGCTGTGCCGAACAGCACCAGCAGTACCACATCCAGCAGCAGCGCCGCCACATCCCCGGCGGTCAGGTACCATCCGACCCAGGCCAGGTATCCCAGGCAGACGCCTGCGGCCAGCAGGCCGATCAGCAGGGTGGAGATCAGGGTGGAGAGGTAGTAGCTCAGAGCCAGCGTGCCGGGTCTGACCGGCGCAATGGTCAGATCCTGCCTTGCACCGCTGATCTTGTCCTGTACCATCAGCAGGTTGGAGCAGAAGGCCACGGTCACACAGCTGACTGCCAGCAGGGAGGATACCAGCTCGCCGCCCACGCAGCCGCCGATGAGCCTGTCGGATACGGTGGCGCCGGCTGCTTCCAGAGCGCTGCGGAAGGTGTCCTCATAGACGTTGCTCAGAAAGGTGCTGTACAGCACCAGAAGGATCAGCGGGGTGATCAGGGAGGTGAAAAACACTCCTTTATCCTTAAAGTATAATTTTGTATTGCGTTTGACAAGAGCGGCAAGTTCAGTCATTATGGTGCCTTCTTTCTGTATGGTCACGCCGGATGAAGAGCAGGTGAAGCAGATTGGCGGCTGCGCTCGGGCCCAGGGCCAGTGGCAGGAATACGGCGTCGTTCCAGTCGGTGAAAATCAGGGCGGTCAGAACCGCCAGCGCAGCCAGTGTCAGTGTCAGGGAAACGGCCTTGAGCAGCTTCATTTTCCGCTTCCCTCCGTCAGCTTTTTGCCGGTGGCGGCCAGGAACACATCGTCCATCCTGCCCTTGATGATCTCGTAGTCCTGAAACAGCTCCGGATACTGCAGAATCAGCCGGGTCGCCTCGGCGGTATTGGGAACCGATACGCGGAAGGCATCCCGGATGGGTTCAAAGGGCATGCCCAGCCGGGTCAGCTGTTCTTTCCGGACGCCGTAGAGGGTGATGTAATCGCCGGTATAGGTGTTTTTCAGCTCCAGCGGCGTTCCCTCGGCGGCGATGGAGCCGCTGTCCAGAATGACCACATAATCGGCGTCTGCCGCTTCCTCCATGTAATGGGTGGTGAGGAATACGGTCATGCCTTCATCTTTGCGCAGATCGGAAATGACCTGCCACAGCTTGCTTCGGGTCTGGGGGTCCAGACCGGTGGTGGGCTCATCGAGGACGAGAATTTTAGGCCGGTGCAGCAGAGCCCGGGCGATGTCGATCCGTCTCCGCTGGCCGCCGGACAGCTTGCCCACCGTGCGTCCCAGCAGATCGTCAAAGTCCAGCAGCTGCGCCAGCTCTTCGAGCCTGCTCCGGAAGGTCTTCCCGGCGATGCCGTACAGAGCGGCCCGGCTCTCCAGATTGTCCCGGACGGTCAGCGCCCTGTCCAGCACGGAATTCTGAAACACCACGCCCAGACTGCGCCGCACGGCATCGGGACTGGCGTCCGGGTCGGCACCGTCAATCCGGATGGTGCCGGAGTCCTTGGAGAGCTGTCCGCACATGATGTTGATGGTGGTGGATTTTCCGGCGCCGTTGATGCCCAGAAAGGCGAAAAGCTCTCCTTCCCGCACCTGAAAGCTCAGATCCCGGACGGCTCTGACCGGTCCGTAGCTTTTGTTCAGATGCTGGATTTCGATGATGCTGTTCATGAAGGTTCCTCCTTTGGGCGGCCGCAGTATGGGGCGGCGGTTCGGATCTTATGTCTGTATTGTACCACAGGCCGCCGCCTTGGGCTAGACGCTTTTTTCGGCTTTTTGTGTCAAATTTATAGGGCCCTTTTCGGCAGATTGTCAGCTACCGTGAACGCTGAAAAGGAGAGGCCGCAGCTTCAGCCCAGGGCCATGACCTCATCGGCGATGCGGGCAAAGACCGGGGCGGCGGTGGCGTTTCCAAAGCCGCTGTCCTCGCTGAGCACTACCACCGCATAAGAGGGATTGACCGCCGGGAAAAATCCGGCGAACCAGCCGTGCTCCAGCTCGTTTCCGTCTTTGTCCCAGCGGCCGGTTTGGGCGGTGGCGGTTTTGCCTCCGGCAGTTACCGACTGGGGCAGGGCGTTCTGTCCCTCCGACACCATGACGCAGTGAATCAGAAAGGTCTGCAGCTGGGCGGCGATCTCCGGCTCCAGAATCCGCTTTTTCAGGGAAGCTGCCTGCCGCTGAATGACGGTTCCGTCGGTCTCCCCCAGCACCAGACGGGGCGTGATCAGCCAGCCGCCATTGACCACGGCGGACATCATGCGGGCAATCTGCACCGGCGAAGCGGTCAGTTCTCCCTGACCGAAGCTGAGATTGGCCACCGCTGCCGGGGAGGCAAGGGACGCCTCGTCCGGCAGGGTGCCGGCGGATACGGAAAGCCCCTCCGCCAGCGTGACCTGCTGGCCGAAGCCGAACCGCTCAGTCATTTCCAGCAGGACGCTTCCGCCGACCGTGAGCCCCAGACGAATGAAGTAGGGGTTGCAGGATTCCTTCATGGCGTCCAACATATCCAGCTCCCCGTGACCGCTGCGGAGGTGACAGCGGAAGATCTGGCCGGATACGTTGATCCAGCCCTTGCACTCGGCAGTTTCGGTCAGAGGAATGCCCGCCTCCAGCGCAGCCGCGGCGGTGACTACCTTGAAGGTGCTGCCTACGCTGTAGGGCAGCAGGGCGCGGTTGATCATGGGGCTGTTTTCGGTGTCCGTCACCGCTTCTTCCAGATGCAGCGGCGAGAAGGAGGGGAAACTGGCGGAAGCGACAATCTCACCGCTGTAGGGATCCATCACCACAATGGCGCCCTTTTTCAGAAGCTCCTGTCCGGCCTGCTCCACAATGGCCTGAATCTGCCGGTTCAGAGTCAGGACGATGCCGTCTGTTTCGGAGCCGGTTTCCCGGATCTGGGGCTCTGCGCCGGCGATGGTTCGCTGCAGGCCGTCCAGGCTGCAGACGACCTGAATCTGATGGCTCTGACTTTGGAGCAGAGAGTCAAAGCTCTTCTCGATGCCGGTGATGCCCTGCCCCTCGCTGTTCAGATATCCGATCAGATGGGGTGCCAGCTGGCTTTCGCTGTACCGCCTGCGGGCGGAAAAGGCATACACCCCGAAAAGCCCCTGCGGAAAGGCAATGTCCTGCAGCAGAAAGGGTGTCCCGCGCTGCAGCAGCTGGGACACTGATTCCTTCCGGCTGTCCGGCACCGCTTCCAGCACGGCGGCGGTGTTCCGCGGCTGAGGCAGGATCACGCTGACCGGCGTGGTTTTCTCCCCCACCAGCGGCTGTAGATGACGGTCGTAGATCATGCCCCGGTCGGAAACGGCGGTCAGGGTGTACCGGGATTGCCGGGCGGCTGTTTCCGCCAGCTCGTCCGACCGGCTCAGCAGACCGATGCGCAGATACAGGCAGGAAAAGCCCAGACAGAACAGGCCGAAGCAGATCAGGATCCGCCGGTGGATGCGGCGGGTCAGCGGCCCCTCGTAGGGCGGAAGCGGCGCGGGACCGGTATCTTTTCTTTTCATTTTCATTCTTCCTTTCAGCGGAATTTCGATATACCCTCAGCTTGCCCGGATTTCGGCACTTTTTTCCTGATGGGAAGGAAAATCCGGCCATAGAACGCATAAACATGAAAGCAGAAGCAGTCTGCAGAGGACGGACTGCCGGTCTGACGGGAAAGGGCGGTTGAGGCGGATGAAGGGGCTGGAAGGAAAAAAGTGCGGAGCCGGTGTGAAGGGACGGCTGCTTCGGGCAGGGGCGGCCGTCTGCGCGGCGGTCTGCTGGCTGGGGCTGATGGGGGCGGCGGAGCCGGACGAGGACGGCATGTATTTCTTTGAAGAGGATGCGGTGGTCACCGAGGCGGAGGTGCTGTCCATTCCGGCCCGCTCCTCCATTCTGATGGATGCGGCGTCCGGGCGGGTGCTGTTTGAACAGAATGCGGACGAAGCCATGCCGCCGGCCTCCATTACCAAGATCATGACCCTGCTGCTGACCTTTGAAGCGCTGGAAAACGGTACCCTGACGCCGGGACAGATGGTGGTGGCCTCCGAGAACGCCGCCTCCATGGGCGGCACCCAGATCTGGCTGGAGCCGGGAGAGGAAATGGTGCTGGAGGATGTGATCAAGGCCGCGGCGGTCAATTCCGCCAATGACGCGGCCATGGCGCTGGCTGAGACGGTGGCGGGCAGCGAGACGGTCTTTGTGCAGATGATGAACGACAAGGCGAAGGAGCTGGGCATGACCGGCACCCATTTTGTCAATCCCACAGGTCTGGATGCCGATGGGCACCTTTCCACCGCCCGGGATATTGCGCTGATGTCCCGGGCACTGATGCAGTATCCGGAGGCGCTGGCCTACACCTCCATCTGGATGGACAGTCTGCGGGGCGGCGAGACCGCTCTGGTGAATACCAACAAGCTGGTGCGGTTCTACAAGGGCTGCAACGGCCTGAAGACGGGCACCACCGACGGAGCGGGCAGCTGTCTGTCCGCCACGGCTACAAGGAACGGCCTTTCTCTCATCGCGGTGTCAATGGGCTCTGCCACGTCGGCTGAGCGCTTTACTTCCTGCCGGACGCTGCTGGATTACGGCTTTTCCGCCTTTGAGCGGTTTACACCGACTTTGGATGAGGAAGAGCTGCAGCCGGTGCGGGTGCTGCGGGGAACGCTGCCGCAGACGGCGGTGCAGGCCGGAGAGCTCCCCTCCCTGCTGATTCCAAAGGGAAAGGGCGGCGAGGTGGAAAAGAAGCTCACGCTGGAGTCTGAGGTGGAAGCGCCGGTCAGGCAGGGGCAGGTGTTGGGCAGCGTCCGGTTTTCCCTGAACGGAGAGCCGCTCTGTGAGGTGCCCCTGATCGCCTCGGAGGAGGTGGAGCGGCTCACCTTCCTCACGGCGCTGCGTCTGCTCTGGCAGCGGCTGCTGGGAGGGGCTCCGCCGGCTGCCTGACAGAAACTTCCTGACGGGAAAACCATTCTCCGGTAAAAAATTCATAAGAAGGACTTGAAACTCCCCTGCTTGTGTAGTACAATATGATTGAAGCAAAATCACCTGTAAAGCACAACCAGGATGCACTACACAAACAGGGGGTCACATTATGGCTATCACATTCAACGGCGCTTATCTGGAAGGCTTCATGGCGGATCATGAGCTGAAAGCGCTGGCTCCTGCCGTAAAGGCGGCTCACGAGGCGCTGCACGGCAAGACCGGTCTCGGCAATGATTTCCTGGGCTGGGTGGACCTGCCCACCAACTACGACAAGGAAGAATTCTCCCGCATCAAGGCTGCTGCCAAAAAGATTCAGCAGCAGGCGGATGTGCTGATTGTCATCGGCATCGGCGGCTCCTATCTGGGAGCCAGGGCGGTCATTGAGCTGCTCAAATCCCAGCTGTACAACAACCTGAAGAAGGATACGCCGGAGATTTATTTTGCCGGAAACAACGTGTCTCCTTCCTATCTGAACGAGATCCTCTCCATCTGCGAGGGCAAGGATGTGGCGGTCAACGTCATCTCTAAGTCCGGCACCACCACCGAGCCCGCCCTGGCGTTCCGGGTCTTCAAGAAGCTCCTGGAGGACAAGTACGGCGAGGCTGCCAGAGAGCGGATCTACTGCACCACCGATAAGGCCAGAGGAACCCTGAAGGAACTGGCTGACCGGATGGGCTACGAGACCTTCGTGGTGCCCGACGATGTGGGCGGCCGCTATTCGGTGCTGACCGCTGTGGGTCTGCTGCCCATCGCCGTGGCCGGCTGTGATCTGGACGCGCTGATGGCTGGCGCCAGAGAAGCCCAGAACGCGCTGATGGAGCCCTGCGTGCTGAAAAACGACGCTTACCGCTATGCCGCCACCCGCTTTGCACTGTATCAGAAGGGTAAGGCTATGGAGCTGCTGGTCAGCTTTGACCCCTGCTTTGCGACCATGGCGGAATGGTACAAGCAGCTGTTCGGCGAGAGCGAGGGCAAGGACGGCAAGGGCCTGTTCCCCGGCTCCGTGACCTTCTCCACCGACCTGCATTCTCTGGGTCAGTTCATCCAGGAGGGCTCCAAGATCCTCTTTGAGACCTTTGTGGACATCAAGAAGCCCAAACAGGATTTCTTCATTGAAAATGACGCCGCGAATTTCGACGGTCTGAACTTCCTGTCCAATCAGGAAATGTCCAAGGTCAACGGCACCGTCATGGACGCCACCATCCTGGCCCATACCGAGGGCGGCGTACCCTGCGCCGTGCTGGAAATGCCCGAAATCACTGAGCATGAAGTGGGCTACATGATTTACTTCTTCGAGAAGACCTGCGCCATTTCCGGCTATCTGCTGGGTGTCAATCCCTTCGATCAGCCCGGCGTGGAGAGCTACAAGAAGAATATGTTCGCGCTGCTGGGCAAACCCGGCTACGAAGACCGGCAGGCTGCCCTGAAGGCCAAGCTGTCCAAATAACAGATATTCAGAGCTGCCGTCCGGGCGGCCTGGAATAAACGGAGCCGGGACTGCCCCGCTCCCAGAAAAGTGGAGGTACACATTATGATTAAACTTATCGTGGGAAAAAAAGGAACCGGTAAGACCAAGATCCTGGTAGACATGGTTGCCAAAGCCGCCAACACTTCCAGCGGAAACGTTGTCTGCATCGAAAAGGAACCCAAGCTGACCTTTGATATCCCTTCTTCCGTCCGTCTGATGGAGACCTGCAAGGACTCCATCGGGGGCTACGACGAATTCTACGGATATATCGCCGGCGTTCTTTCCGGCAACTTCGACATCACCGATCTCTTTGTCGACTCCACTCTGAAGATCGGCGGCCGGGATTACGATAAGCTGGGCGCTTTCCTGGACAAGCTGAACAAAGCCATCGGCAGCCGGGAAGTCAACGTGGTGTTCACCATCTCCGCCGATGCGGAGGAGCTCCCCGCTTCCGTCAAGGCGTATATCGGCTGATTTGCAGCGCATCATACCGGACAGAGGCCCCTCTGTCCGGTATTTTCTGCCGGAGCGGGCCGCTGCCCCGGCCGGGACATGCTGCCCGAAAAAAGACCCGCTAATTTTACTGGTTCGGCCTTTACATTTGGCGGAAAGAGTGTTAAAATTAGGATGATAAATTGAGATTGGTGCGCCCGCGCGCCCATTTCAGTTTTGGCAGACAAAACTGCCGCAGGCGGACGAGCCTGTTTTGGGGAGGGGGTCCCCGGCAGGCGCTGTTTTTCTGCAAAAAATTTGGCACTATTTTTTCAAGGAGGATATAACATGGCAAGAAAAATGAAAACCATGGACGGCAACAACGCCGCTGCGCACGTTTCCTATGCGTATACCGACGTTGCTGCCATCTACCCCATCACCCCTTCTTCTGTTATGGCAGAAGTGACCGACGTGTGGTCGTCCAAGGGACAGAAGAACATCTTCGGCCAGCCCGTCCGGGTCGTCGAGATGCAGTCTGAGGCTGGCGCTGCTGGTGCTGTGCACGGCTCTCTGGCCGCCGGCGCCCTGACCACCACCTTCACCGCTTCTCAGGGCCTGCTGCTGATGATCCCCAACATGTACAAGATCGCCGGCGAGCTGCTCCCCGGTGTCATCAACGTCTCCGCCCGTGCTCTGGCCAGCCATGCGCTGTCCATCTTCGGCGACCATTCTGACGTGTATGCCTGCCGTCAGACCGGTTTTGCCATGCTCTGCGAGACCAATCCCCAGGAAGTCATGGACCTGACTCCTGTTGCTCACTGCGCCGCCATTGAAGGCCGCGTTCCCTTCCTCAACTTCTTCGACGGCTTCCGCACCTCTCACGAGCTGCAGAAGATCGAGGTCTGGGATTACGAGGATCTGAAGGACATGGTCGATATGGACGCTGTCAACGCCTATCGGAACCGTTCTCTGAACCCCAACCACCCCGTCCTGCGCGGTACCGCTCAGAACCCCGACATCTTCTTCCAGGCAAGAGAGGCCTGCAACAGCTACTATGACGCTGTTCCCGCCGTTGTCGAGAAGTACATGGACAAGGTCAACGCCAAGCTGGGCACCGACTACAAGCTGTTCAACTACTACGGCGCTGCCGACGCTGAGCACGTCATCGTCGCCATGGGCTCCGTCTGCGATACCATCGAGGAGACCATCGACCATCTGAACGCTGCCGGCGGCAAGTACGGCCTGGTCAAGGTCCGTCTGTACAGACCCTTCTCCGCCGCTCATCTGATCGCTGCCATCCCCGAGACTGTCAAGCAGATCTCCGTTCTGGACAGAACCAAGGAGCCCGGCTCTCTGGGCGAGCCTCTGTACCTGGACGTTGTTGCCGCTCTGAAGGACAGCAAGTTCACCAATGTTCCCGTGTTTACCGGCCGCTACGGCCTGGGCTCCAAGGACACCACTCCCGCCCAGATCGTCGCTGTGTACAAGAACACCGAGAAGAAGCGCTTCACCATCGGCATCGAGGACGACGTGACCCATCTGTCTCTGCCCATCGGCGAGAAGCTGGACACCACTCCTTCCGACATCATCTCCTGCAAGTTCTGGGGTCTGGGCTCTGACGGTACCGTCGGCGCCAACAAGAACTCCATCAAGATCATCGGCGACCACACCGATATGAACGCGCAGGCTTACTTCGCCTACGACTCCAAGAAGTCCGGCGGTGTTACCATTTCCCATCTGCGTTTCGGCAAGTCCAAGATCAAGTCCACCTACCTGATCAACCAGGCTGACTTCGTGGCCTGCCACAACCCTGCCTACATCACCAAGTATCCCATCGTGGACGACGTGAAGCCCGGCGGAACCTTCCTGCTGAACTGCCAGTGGACCGATGAGGAGCTGGAGCAGCACCTGCCCGGTCGTGTAAAACGCCTGATCGCCAACAACGGCATCAAGTTCTACACCATCGATGGTATCAAGATCGGCAAGCAGATCGGTCTGGGCGGCAGAATCAACACC